>DATCAX010000579.1:0-13712 GCA_036512375.1 Candidatus Angelobacter sp.
GGCCAAAGTTGTTCCTGGAAATTCTTATAACTTCATGCGTGAGCTGCACTCCTCAGCGCATCAGCGAGACATGATCGCGGAGATCAATACTGCGTACAAACCTGATTTGATTTTGCTGGATGGCGTACAGGCGTTTACCAATGGCGGTCCCGACCAGGGCAAGATGGTGCAGTCCAACGTGATTCTTGCCGGAACGGACCGCGTGGCCATTGACGCTGTGGGCGTGGCCTTGTTGCGGCACTTTGGCACCACGCCGGAAGTGAGCCAGGGCGCAATTTTTGATCAGGAACAGATCGCGCGAGCCGTGCAATTGAAAATCGGCGTGAGCAGTCCCAAACAGATCGAACTGGTTACCGGCGATCCTGAGAGCGCGGAATACGCAAAGCAAATCCGCGCGGTTCTGGATGGCGGCAAAGCCTAGTCGTCCGCGACTTTAATCACCAGCTTGCCGAAGTTCTCGCCTGTGAAGAGTTTGAGCAGTGTCTCCGGAAACGTCTCCAGTCCGGCAACAACATCTTCGCGCGATTTCAATTTTCCGGCGGCGCGCCAGCCCGCCATTTCGCGCATCCCTTCACCATAGCGCGCGGCATAGTTGAAGACCACAAAGCCTTCCATGCGTGCGCTGTTCACCAGCAATGAAAGATAGTTCTGCGGGCCCTTCACGCCGGTGGTGGAGTTGTACTGTGAGATCGCGCCGCAAATCACCACGCGCGCGCCGCGGGCCAGTTGGGCCAGGGCCGCATCCAGTATCTCGCCGCCCACATTGTCAAAGTACACGTTGATGCCCGTAGGGCAGTGCTGCCGCAGAGCAGTCTTCACATCTTCCTTTTTGTAGTTGATGCAGGCATCAAAGCCCAGCTCTTTCACCACGTATTCGCATTTCTCCGGACTGCCGGCCAGCCCCACCGCCCGCGCTCCCTTGATCTTCGCAATCTGTCCCACGGGCATGCCGACTGCGCCTGCCGCTCCGGAAACCACTACAGTGTCGCCGGCCTTAAGCGCGCCAACTTCCAGCAGCCCAAAGTACGCTGTCAGCCCGGGCATGCCTAACGTGCCCAGAAAGACCGGCAGAGGCGCCAGCCGGGGATCAACCTTGTTGACACCTTTGCCGTCTGAGAGCGCGTACTCCTGCATGCCAAACATACCCACCACGTGCTCGCCTACGGCAAAGCCGGGATTCTGTGATGCGATCACGCGGCCTACAGCGCCTGCCCGCATTACTTCGCCAATGCCAACAGGCGGGATATAAGACTTGCCTTCATTCATCCAGCCGCGCATCGCCGGATCGAGCGAGACATAAAGAATCTTGACCAGAATCTGCCCGGCGCCGGGATCGCTCACCGGTTCTTCGGTGAAATTGAAATCGCTGCGCTTGGGCAAACCCACAGGACGGGTGGCAAGACGGAACTGATGGTTCGTGGCAGACATAGGGGATTATTGTAAATACAAAATTTCAAATTTGATATTCAAGCGTCGCGCTGGTTAGCAGCTTTTATATTCCGCAACGCTTCCGCAGATGAGCGCCCCGGGTTGCCTGAAGAAAAAATTGTATTCGGCGCTCCTCAAAGCCGGAGCGCACCAACTTGTAGCTACCCTGAACGCATCCCAATTTCGATGGCCAAGCTGCTCCCCAGCGAGCGCTCCCGGGAGCTCCAGGAAGGAAACAGAAAACAGGCACCACTATGGAACTGAAGGACAGAAACATCGCAATATACGACCAGACCGATTGCACGCTGGTTCCGGGAGAGCTGGTTGATCAATCGGGGATCTACGAAATATGCCACCAGGACGAGCCGCGCGCCAGCGTGATACTGATGCGCAACACCATCTTTCCTTATTGCCGCCGCTGCGGTGAAACGGTCCGCTACAAGATTCTGGAACTTGTGCCGCACATTTCTGAAGATCCAGACTTCCAGGAAGATCCGCCGGAAACAGACAACCCTTCCCACAAGATGGAGATTCCAACCTCTACGTTCCCCATGCAACTCGGTCGAGAGCATGGATTCCGATTCCAGCAAGACACATTACAAACCTGGGCAGGTGGTCCCCAAGGCAGGGATCTATAAGGTCCTGCACGCGGAACATCGCTTGCCTCATAGGGCCGCCTTTAGAGTGGGAGAACAATTCCCGCCCTGCTCCAAGTGCGCGGCAGAGGTTCGTTTTGAATTGATTTTTGCCACGGACGGGGACAAGGACAAGGGCGAAGGTGGCTAGACGCAGCGCGCCGGCAGGCAGACGACGACTTTCGTTCAATGCGCCCTAAGGCTGCGCACGTCAACGCGATGAACTCCGGCTACCAAAGCGGATGATCTCGCGCGTGAATCACTCAAGCATCAAGACACTTGTTGTAATTCGTGTTCTGTCGCGTGTATTCGCGGCTCAAACTTGTGCCACCGGGTTTCGAAAGGCGCTACTCTTCCACTTCCACCAGTTCTCCGCGCTCGGCTTTGTAATGCGCGATGATCTTTTCCTGGAAAACCGCCGGCACGTAGTCATAGTGTGACATTTCCATGTTGAAGCTGCCACGGCCCTGCGTCATTGAAGTTAGGTCAGCCCCGTACGTCAGCATCTCTGCCATGGGACACTCGGCTTTAACCACGGTTTTGCCGGCCTTGTTGTCCATGCCCTGTATGCGGCCGCGACGTGAGTTCAGGTCGCCCATGATGCTGCCGGCAAATTCATCAGGGATGGTGATTTCCACTTTCATGATCGGTTCCAGCAGCGTGGGCTTGGCCTGTTCCATGGCCTTCTTGAAGGCGATGCGGCCAGCCGTCTTGAACGACATTTCGTTCGAATCCACGTCGTGATAGCTTCCGTCGTAAAGGATCACCCGGAAATCGACCACGGGAAAGCCCGCCAGATAGCCCCGCGCCGCGGCTTCCACAATTCCCTTTTCCACGGCTGGAATGTAATTCCTGGGGATGGAGCCGCCGAAAATGTCATTTACGAACTCAAAGGTCTTGCCGCGCTCCAGCGGTTCCATTCTGATCTTGCAGTCTCCATACTGGCCATGGCCGCCGCTTTGCTTCTTGTGCCGGCCCTGCACGTCCGCCTTGCCGCGGATGGTCTCGCGATACGGAACCTTCGGCGCCTTCAAGACTACTTCGGTGTGATAGCGGCGCTTCAGTTTCGACACCATCACTTCAATGTGCTGCTGGCCGGTCCCGGCGATCAGGAATTCCTTGGTCTGCTCATCGCGGAAGAAGCGCACCATGGGATCTTCTTCCATCAACTTGTGCAGGCCATTGGAGAGTTTGTCTTCATCGTTGCGCGTCTTCGGCTCGATGGCGAATGTGATAGCGGGCTCCGGCAGCGTGACGCCGGCAAAGCGGATGGGATTAGTCTTGTCGCCCATCGTGTCGCCGGTAAGCGTGTCACGCAGTTTGGCCACAGCGCCCACGTCACCCGCGTGCAGCTCCGGTACCGGAATAAGATTCTTGCCGTGTGGAATCGAGAGATGTGCGAGCTTCTCTGAAGTACTGCGGGTGAAGTTCTGCAGCGTTGCGTCATTCTTCACCACGCCGGAAAAGACTTTGAAGAATGTAATTCGGCCGGCAAAAGGATCGTTGGCGGTCTTGAACACGTAGAGCGAAATAGGCGCCGAGTCACTCACCTGGAGATCAATTCCGTGGCCATTGCCGGCGCTGGCAGGATCAGCATGTACCGCAGCGTGCTCCGCTGCCGTCGGGAAATAATCCACCACAAAGTCGAGCAGATGGTCGGTGCCAATGTTGCCCAGCCCGGAGGCAAAGAGCACGGGAAAGATTCTGTCCTCTTTGATGGCTTCATGCAGCGCGGGAATCAGGTGCTCTTCGGCAATGGTGCCTTTGTCAAAGAACTCTTCCATCAGCTCATCTTTGCCTTCAGCCACGATCTCCACCAGTTTTTCATGGGCTTCCTTGGCTGCAGTCTCCAGTTCAGCGGGAATCGGGCCTTCTTTGCCTTTGCCGCTGCCGCCCATCTCATACGTGTAAGCCTTCATCGTGACCAGATCAACCACGCCTTTGAGGCTCTTTTCACTGCCAATGGGAATCTGTACGGGGACAACCAGGCGGCCGAAGGCGCTGATCAGGCTCTCCAGTGCTGTTTGCCAGTTAGCGCGCTCGCGGTCCATGCGGCTCACGCAGATCACGCGCGGCAGGTTGATCTCATCAGCATATTGCCAGACTTTTTCCGTCACCACCTCAACGCCGGAAACGCCGTCCACCACCACCAGCGCAGCTTCGGCCGCGGACATGGCGACCTTGGCTTCATGCGCGAACATGGTGAAGCCGGGCGAATCGAACAGATTAATCTTGGTGTTGTGCCACTCCACGGAGGCTATGGCGGTGGAGATGGTCATCTGACGCGAAATCTCTTCTTCGTCATGGTCAGTGACGGTGGAACCGTCGTCTACGCGGCCCAGCTTGGGCGTGGCGCCGCCGGTATACAGCATGGAAGAAACCAGGGAAGTCTTGCCGGAGTGAGAATGCCCAATGACCACCAGATTGCGGATGTCCTTGCCTTCGTAAACCTTCAAAGTGCCTCCTTCGACAAACGGAGCCCGGCCAGATTAGCAGGCGATTCGGAAAGTTCTACTTGGACTGCTAGCTGTTGGTCAAGAGGGTCCTGGGCTCCAGCGGGACAAGATAAGTACCTGTTAACCAGATATTATCCCGCCGGGCGCGGGTTTTGGGAAGGGCAGAGGGAAATCGCCGATACTGCCAAAATTGCCGGAATTTGCGTCAACAACTCGGAATTAAGTTTCATGCGGGAGAGAGTTGGATCGGAACGCCCTCGCGCCGCTGGTCGAGCCAAATGGCACATAAAGGAAAGCCGAAAAATCCGCTGATCAGGCAACACAGCAGGGGGAATAAGATGAGACTTACCGTGACTAGCCAGTTCCCCAAGGACTCAGATCCGGGGAAGACACGGGAGAGAACAAACAAGACGATCAGCAAAAGAAGGGCACCCACAAGCAGCCCCACAGCCGCCGCCGCAACAGCGAATGCCGCCGAAATCAATATATCCAGAGCTAGTCTTGTACTCTCTCGCATTTAAGAGATTCTCGCGTTAAACAGGAGCATATCACCGCACCTGCCATGCCACGGACACCATTTCTTTTTTCGCTAGGCGCCGTTAACACCCTAACGAGAGACGTCTCGAATAGAAAAAGCGCCTTCGACGGAAACTCTAAACGGATTTCCCCGTACTGTTATAGGGCCCGGTGATCGCCGCCTTCTGTCAGTAAGGCCCGTTATTACTGGACAGTAATGCCGGTCTGCATTGACAATTTCAGGTACTACTTTCGTTGCACGCTTACTGCACCGCTCTCCTTGAGAGAAAGGAATCACCTCAAATGAATAAGTTGTTTAGAAGCATTTTGTGCCTGACCTTGCTCGCTGCCACCCTGGTGGCACAGGATAAAGACAAGAAAACAGCCGCCGCCGGCGGACTGCCACCTGTGATTGATCGCGAGCTAATCTTCGGCAACCCGGAGATCGCGGGCGCTCAGATTTCTCCCGACGGCAAGTACCTTTCATTCCTGAAGCCGTGGAAAGATACGCGCAACGTCTATGTGAAGGGCGTGGATGAACCGTTCAGCGCCGCTCGCTTGATGACCACCGAGGCCAAGCGCCCCGTGGCCGGCTATTTCTGGAGCCGCGACAGCAAGTACATTCTCTTTGCCAAAGACAATGATGGTGATGAGAACTTCAACGTTTATGCCGTGGATCCCACGGCCAAGCCCGCTGCCGGTGCGGAAGCGCCGGCCTCCCGCGATCTGACTGGGCTGAAAGGAGTGCGCGTTGAGATTATCGATATTCCCAAGCACGACCCTGACACCGTTTACATCGGCCTTAACGATCGCGACAAAGCCTGGCACGATCTTTACAAGCTGAAGATCTCCACCGGCGAGAAGACGCTGGTCCGAAAAAACACAGAAAAGATCTCTGGCTGGCAATTCGATCTGAGCGGCCAGTTGCGCCTGGCTACGCGCACCGCAGAGAACGGTGATAACGAAATTCTGCGCGTTGATCCTGACAAGTTCACCAGTATTTATTCCTGCACGGTAGAGGAAACCTGCGCGCCGCTGGAATTTACTAAAGACGGCAAACGCACCTACATCGAAACCAACAAAGGCGCAGACGTGGACCTCGTCGGTCTTTCATTGTTCGATCCTGCCACCGGTAAGACTGAAGCGGTGGAATCCGACCCAGAGAAGCATGTTGATTTTGGCGGCGCGGTCTTTTCGCAGGTAACAGACGAACTGGTAATGACGTCTTACCTCGACGATAAGGAGAGAGTCTATTTTAAGGACAAGGGCTTTGCCAGTGACTATAAATGGCTGCAAAGCAAGCTGCCCGGGATGGAATTGGCCCTGGGCTCAAGAACGCGAGACGAACAGACCTGGGTAGTGACCGCGTACAGCGACACCGAGCCCGGCGTGACCTACATTTTTGATCGCAAAGCCCACAAGCTGGCAAAGCAGTTCACCGTGCGGGAAAAAGTGCCACGCGGGTCGCTGGCCAAGATGGAGCCAGTTCGTTACAAGTCGTCGGATGGGCTTGAGATTCCTGCCTACCTGACGTTGCCGAAGGGCGTCCCCGCAAAAAACCTTCCCACGGTAATCTTTCCCCATGGCGGACCGTGGGGTCGCGATGTCTGGGGCTATAACGGATACGCGCAATTCTTTGCTAACCGCGGTTATGCCGTGCTCAGCCCCAACTTCCGCGCCTCCACCGGTTATGGCAAGAAATTCCTGAATGCCGGCAATCTGCAATGGGGCCGGACCATGCAGGATGACATTACATGGGGCGTGAAATATCTGGTCGACAAAGGCATCAGCGATCCCAAACGGGTTGGAATCTTTGGCGGATCATATGGCGGGTACGCCACGCTGGCGGGCGTCGCCTTCACACCAGATACTTACGCCGCGGCGGTTGATCTGTTTGGTCCTTCCAACCTGATCACGCTGCTGGATTCAATTCCACCGTACTGGGAGCCAATACGGAAAATGTTCCATGTCCGGATGGGCGATCCCACAACACCGGAAGGCAAAGCGCTGCTGGTAGAGCGTTCGCCTTTAACTTCTGCCAGCAAGATCAAAACGCCGCTGCTCATCGCACAGGGCGCCAATGATCCGCGCGTGAACCACGCTGAGTCAGAGCAGATCGTGATTGCACTGCGCGACCGCGGCTTCCCAGTGGAATACCTACTGATACCGGACGAAGGCCATGGCTTTGCACGACCCGTCAACAACATGGCCAGCGTGATGGCCACGGAGAAATTTTTCGCAAAATACCTGGGCGGACGCGCGCAGGAAGGCGGAACTCCTGAGGTCGTCGCGCGGCTGAAGGAAGTCACCGTCGATCCCAAGACGGTGGTACTGGCCAAGAAGGTGGATGCCAGCGCGGTCACTTCACCCAAGCCAGCCACGGACCTGCAGCCGGGTGCTTACAAATACAAAGCCATGATCGAGATTAGCGGCCAGCAGATCCCCCTCAGTATTTCGACCACCATTGCGGAAGGTGGTGGCGCGTGGACTGCTACCGACGTGATGAACACACCCAACGGCGAAGTAACCACAACTTCCACTCTGGAAAAAGGAACCTTGATCACGCGCAACCTCACCATGAAAGGCGGACAGGCCTCCATGGATCTCAACTTCGCTGGTGACAAGGCTGCCGGCAACGTGAACATGGGCGGACAGGACAAGCCGGTCTCGGTCGATCTTGGCGGCCCGCTTTTCGCGAATGCCGCTGGGGCGAAGCAGTCCATTTCGTGTCTGCCGCTTGCGGAGGGCTACAACACTACTTACCGCAACTTTGACCCACAAACGCAAAAGGTAAAGCTGATGCAGTTGAAGGTCACGGGCGTGGAGAAAGTGACAGTCCCCGCCGGCACGTTCGATGCTTACAAGGTTGAGATTACCTCGGCCGATGGCGGCGCCGATAAAGAGACCCTGTGGGTGGCGCGGGATTCCCATAAGCCAGTCAAGGAAACCGCGGTGCTTCCGGCCATGGGCGGCGCCGTGCTGACGCAGGAGTTGACGCAGTAACCTGCGCTCAGCATTCTTGACCTGAATAAAACGAATGAAGAAATGGGCCTGCCGCTGAGGCGGGCCCTTTTTCTGGTTTGAGTAAACTGCTTTCATGGACCAGGGTCGAGGAAGTCTTGGCGCGGGGATGGCTATCTGCTGGCTGCTGAACGTTGCGCAACTTGGCGTGGGCTGGCTGCTGCTGGTGGCGGATGTGCGCATGCTTCCCGCCTATTACGTCCTGGTGGGTGCAATCGGCCTGGTGCAGGTTGGCTACGTGATCCCGATCTGGCGTTTGTTGCGACGAAAAGGGAAACCCCGTACCGCTCGCGGCCTTTCGATTGCGGCATGTTTAACCTTTACCTTAGACGTGGTCTTTGTGGCGTTGGCGTATCTGCGGCATTAACCAATGGGAGAGTTAAAGTCCGTTGGAACGCAGTGAAGTTCGCTGCGGATTCCCTTATACTGGAATGCTTTATGCCGTCGTCCGCAGGCCCGGATACACCAACGAAATCCCGGTTCAGACTGCTTCCCACGCTGAAGCGCGGAGAGATGTGGCGGTATTTCGGGCCGGCGTTTGTAGCCAGCGTCGCGTATATCGATCCGGGAAATTTCGCCAGCAACTTTGAGGGAGGCGCCAGGTTCGGCTACACGCTGCTGTGGGTGCTGCTGTGGTCGAACGCCATGGCCATCCTGATCCAATATCTTTCCGCCAAGCTGGGCATCGCCACCGGAAAGACGCTCCCGCAAAACTGCCGCGCGCATTTCTCTCCGAAAATTAATTTTGGGTTGTGGGTGGCGGCGGAACTGGCCGCCCTGGCCACTGATCTGGCGGAATTTCTTGGCGCGGCCCTGGGGTTTTACCTGCTCCTGCACATCCCGCTCTTTCCTGCTGCGTTGATTACTGCCGTTGTAGTCTTTCTGATGCTTGCGGTTGAGTTATACGGCTTCCGCCGTCTGGAACAGCTGATCATGGTGTTCGTATTCGCAATAGCCGCATGCTATGCGTTTGAGATGTTTCTGGTGCATCCGGACTGGGGCGCTGTTGCCCACGGCGTTCTTGTGCCAAAGATCAACTCCCAGAGCATCTACATCGCAGTGAGCATGCTGGGCGCTACGGTGATGCCGCACGTGATTTATTTGCACTCGGCCCTGGTGCAGCACAGGGTGAAAGAAGACGCGCTCAGCGACCATCCGGAGAAGTGGCTGCTCACCATGCGGCACCTGCGTTATGAGCTGTGGGACGTGCTGGCAGCGATGAACGGCGCGTGGCTCATCAATTCAGCCATGATCGTGATGGCCGCTGCCGTCTTTTACAAGAACGGGGCACCTTTCACCTTCGATGAGGCACATCTCACTCTTCATCCTCTGTTGCCGGCAGTGTCAGGAACAGCATTTGCCCTGGCGCTGCTTTTTTCCGGGCTGTCGTCGTCCACGGTGGGCACCATGGCCGGCCAGGTGATCATTGAGGGGTTTCTGGATATCAAGTTCAGCGTCTTTCTGCGCCGTCTGCTGACCATTATTCCGGCGCTGATCGTAATCGCGCTGCGCCTCGACGCTCTGAAAATTTTGTTACTATCACAGGTTGTGCTTAGCTTCGCGATTCCATTTGCTCTGATTCCCCTGGTCATGCTGACCCGTTCGAAAGCCGTGATGTCTGACCTGGTGAACAGCCGGCGGACAAACTACATGGCGTACCTGGTCACTGCCGTTATCGTCGGCCTGAATCTTCTGCTGATTTACCGGATGGTCGGCGGCGAGTTCTGACGGGCCTGATCCGCGAGATTATGGAACGTTCGACGGCGCAAATGAATCCAATAAGAAGGTGAACTCATGAACAGTTTCGGCAGCCGCTCCAAATTGCGCGCCGGCAATCAGGAATATGAAATCTACCGCTTGGACGCGCTGGAAAAACACGATTGCTCCCCGCAAAGCCTTCCCTTCTCAATGAAGATTCTGCTGGAAAATCTTTTGCGCACCGAAAACGGCCGTAGCGTGACTGCGGACGACGTGCGCTTCCTCGCCGGATGGAAACCGCAGGCTATCCCCGATAAGAAGATCGCGTTCACGCCGGCGCGCGTGTTGATGCAGGATTTTACCGGCGTCCCCGCAGTGGTGGACCTGGGCGCCATGCGCGATGCCATGAAGAAGATGGGCGGCGATCCGAAGCTGATCAATCCGCTTCAGCCGGCGGAACTGGTGATTGACCACTCTGTGCAAGTGGACGAGTTTGCCACGATCGGGGCATTTGCAGTAAACGCGCAACTGGAGTTCGAGCGCAATAAAGAACGCTACGCTTTTTTACGCTGGGGACAATCAGCCTTCCGTAATTTCAAAGTGGTGCCGCCAGACATGGGAATTGTCCACCAGGTAAACCTCGAGTATCTGGCGCGGGTGGTCTTTTCTGAAAAGCGCGACAATGTGATCTTGGCGTATCCGGACACGCTGGTGGGAACAGATTCCCATACCACGATGATCAATGGCCTGGGCGTGCTGGGCTGGGGCGTGGGCGGTATTGAAGCTGAAGCGGCCATGCTGGGGCAGCCTGTTTCCATGCTGCTGCCGCAGGTCGTCGGATTCAAGCTCAAGGGACAGTTGCGTGAAGGCTCCACGGCCACAGACTTGGTACTTACGGTGACGGAAATTCTGCGCAAAACCGGCGTGGTGGGCAAGTTTGTGGAGTTCTTTGGACCGGGCTTGCCGTCACTGCCGCTGGCTGATCGCGCCACCATCGCCAATATGGCGCCCGAATACGGCGCGACGTGCGGCATCTTCCCCGTGGATGAAATCACGCTGGGTTATTTGCGCACCACTGGACGCACTGCCGACCAGATTGCGCTGGT
Source organism: Candidatus Angelobacter sp. (assembly GCA_036512375.1). GTDB lineage: Bacteria > Acidobacteriota > Terriglobia > Terriglobales > Acidobacteriaceae > Angelobacter. The sequence continues at coordinate 10,861 of DATCAX010000579.1, forward strand.
GGAAACCTATTGCAAAGAGCAGGGACTCTTCCATACGGCGCAGGCACAGGACGCAGAGTATTCACAGGTAGTAGAACTCGACTTGAGTACCGTAGAGCCAAGCGTCGCCGGACCAAGGCGCCCGCAGGACCGAGTGCTGCTTTCCAAGACCAAGGAATCGTTCGAGCAAGCGCTGCCAACGTTGATTGGGCCGCGTCCGGCGCAACCCGCGCGCAAAGTGGCTCCACAGCAGGTAGAACGGTTCGAAGGTGAAGGCGGTACGCCGGTGGCGCTCGCCGAAGATCCCAACGCTCCGGCCGCACACAAAGACGTGGGAGAAAATGTTTTTGAGTATATGCATGATGGCTCTGTGGTCATCGCTGCCATTACAAGCTGCACCAACACGTCGAATCCGTCAGTGATGATGGCTGCCGGGCTGCTCGCAAAGAAAGCGGTGGAAAAAGGACTGAAGCGCAAAGCCTGGGTGAAGACTTCTCTCGCTCCAGGCTCGCGCGTGGTGACTGAGTACTACCGCAACGCGGGACTTATTCCTTACCTGGAGCAGCTTGGTTTCCACGTTGTGGGCTATGGCTGCACCACGTGCATCGGCAACTCCGGCCCGCTGCCGCAAGATGTTTCGTACGCAATCGCGGAAAAGCAGCTGGTTGCCGTGTCTGTTCTTTCCGGGAACCGCAACTTTGAAGGCCGCATTAATTCTGAAGTCCGGGCGAACTACCTGATGTCACCGCCGCTGGTGGTGGCGTATGCGTTGGCTGGGCGCATTGATCTTGATCTCACCAGCGATCCTGTGGGTATCGGCACGGGAGGAAAGCCGGTCTATCTGCGAGATATCTGGCCAACGCAAAAAGAAGTGCAGGACGCGGTAAGCCAGTCCATCAACTCCGGCATGTTCACCTCTAACTACAAAACCATTTTTGATGGTGACGAGGAATGGAAAAAATTGCCCGTCCCCGGAGGCGAAACCTATGTCTGGGCCGACGATTCCACTTACATAAAACGCGCTCCGTATTTTGACGATATGCCGGCGCGTCCGGCGGCGGTGAAAGAGATCACAGGTGCGCGGGTACTGGCCAAGCTGGGTCACAGCGTAACAACCGATCATATTTCTCCCGCGGGCTCCATCAAAGCCAGCAGCCCGGCGGGGAAATACCTGCAGGAACACGGCGTGCCGCCAAGCGATTTCAATTCTTATGGGTCGCGCCGCGGCAACCATGAGGTGATGGTGCGGGGCACGTTTGCCAACGTCCGCCTGCGCAACCAACTGGCGCCGGGTTCGGAAGGCGGCATCACCAAACATTTCCCCAGCGGGGAGATCATGTCAATCTTTGACGCCTCTGTGAAGTACATCGCCGATGGTGTGCCAACCATCGTGCTTGCGGGCAAGGAATACGGTTCGGGATCGTCGCGCGACTGGGCGGCAAAAGGCCCGCTCCTGCTGGGCATCCGCGCCGTGATCGCTGAAAGCTATGAGCGCATACACCGTTCGAACCTGGTAGGCATGGGCATCCTGCCGCTGCAGTTCCACGCGGAAGAAAACGCGGAGGCGCTGGGTCTGCAAGGCGACGAAATTTTTGAGATCGTTGGATTGCCGGCGCTGCTGGCCAGCAAGTTCGCCGACGGAAAACAGGTACAGGTTAAGGCCATCTGCGCTGATGGAAATGTGAGCGAATTCAGTACGATGGTACGTATTGATACGCCGCAGGAGATTCTCTATTACGAGCACGGTGGCATCCTGCAATACGTGTTGCGGCAGCTACTGGCGACCAAGCCGAAGCCGGCGATAGCGGGGTAGCAACCGTTCTTTTGAGGGTGGCTCCAAAAAAATTCTGGCTGCGAATGAACGCGTGTCAGGGACAGGGGAGAGGATTATTCCTTGCCTGATTCTTCATTCGCCTCTGAAAGAATCGCCCACAGCGCCTTCCCGTTATCAATGATCTGTGTGCGGCCACATTTAGGGCATTGATATTCGCGCATGTCGCGGCCCGTAAAGGTGGTCTTTTCGATCTGTACCATCTCGATGGCGCAGTCCGTGCAAGTAGTGTCAGGCATGGCTGTAAGTGTAGCTTATGCCGGATAATTCGCCTCTGGCTGACGAATCCTCGCAGAATGCTATATCCTCACTGGTCTGGCTTTTTGAGCATTTCTGGTACAACTCTTATCTATGAAAGTCCTGGTTATTGGCGGAGGCGGCAGGGAGCACGCGCTGGTGTGGAAGCTGCGCCAATCGCCGCGCGTGTCGCAGGTCTATTGCCTGCCGGGGAATGCCGGTATTTGTGAAGAGGCCACGTGCATGCCGGGCGACCCCAAGAGCCTGGCCAGCATGCTTTCTGTCGCGCACCAGATCCAGCCGGATTTGACCGTGGTGGGGCCGGAAGTCTCGCTGTCGATGGGCGTGGTGGACGAGTTCAAGCGACGAGGCTTGAGGATTTTTGGTCCAACGCAGCGGGCCGCCCAACTGGAGACGAGCAAGAGCTTTGCCAAGGAGTTCATGCAGCGGCATCAGGTCCCCACAGCACATTACGCGGTCTGCACTTCAGAAGAAGAGCTGCGCAAGTCGCTGGGGCTTTTCTCTACGCCGGTGGTGGTCAAGGCCGATGGCCTGGCTGCCGGCAAAGGGGTGGTGATTGCCGCCACCAAAGAAGAAGCCGCCATATCGGGCGTAGAGATGTTCAACGGCAGGCTCCTCGGAACGCCGGTGGCCAACGTTGTCCTGGAAGAATTTCTGGAAGGCGAGGAAGTTTCATTCCTGGTGTTGAGCGATGGCGAGCGCGTGGCCGCGTTGGTGCCGGCGCAGGACCACAAGCGGATTGGCGACGGCGATAAAGGCGCCAACACCGGTGGCATGGGAGCCT
>DATCAX010000580.1:0-2698 GCA_036512375.1 Candidatus Angelobacter sp.
CGCTCCTATTACGCAGCCCGCTCCGGTCTGGAAGAAGTGCGCGACCGCATCAATTTCCCTTCTACTTCCCCGACTTCTCCGAACGGTCTGGCTGACCTTCTTCCACAGGATATTGCCGGTAACGCGGGCGGTGTACTGTACGTATTGAACCCGGCTGGCGGAGAAACTGTTGATCCCACGGATACGGCAAGCCCATACTTCGACGATCAGCTCTGCCATGACTACAACTCAAGCGTTGCTGCCAGAGACTCAAAGTGCACGGCCGTCCCGGCTACGGCGAACTGGAATAACCCCTTGCAGTATGCAGCCGCCGCAGCCACTCCTTTAGGTTATAAGTGGGTGCGCATTAACATCAAAACCAATCGCATGGCGGCGCCTTATTTTGTCGACCAGATCGGTGCCGCCGCTACTTTGGATTCAAGAATCTGCTGGGACGGCCAGGCGGAGCAACTCACCCCCGGCGGACCGAATCCCGCTTGCGACGCCAATGGGATGCAGACGGTATATATGTTGTCGTCACTGGCGGCCACGTCACAGACTGGCGGCCCGAATGGCTCACGTAAATTCCTGCGCCTTGAAGTCGTGTCGCCTTCCATCCGGCCACCGGGCATGATTACCATGGGGGCACAATCCGCGTCGGCCCTAGTCACAAACCCACAACCAGTTCTGAGTGGTTCAAGCATCCCTTCCATCGCCATTGACGGACGCGCGCACAAGATTGATGGCACACTGAGTACAACCGCCAGCTGTTCCTCGGTAGCGCCGCTGGGTGCGGACAGTGCCGCGGGCACAACCCAGATTGAAACAGCGTTAAATACAGTGCGCAAAAATATTGTTACCAGCGCAAACAATTCCTGCAAAGCAGATGGTACAGCCCAGAACGGCAACATTTGCACCCCCGGCTTGTGGTGGGTGCGAGGGACTGACGCAAATCCGCGGTTCGCCACAACCACCTCAAGCAGCGGTGGCAACGGCCGGGGCGACGATGACGATCATGGCGGCGGCCATGACCATCACCGCGATCCATCGGGCGTGGGTGATACCGTTGCGTGCGATCCGGGCACGGCTTCCTGCTACACCAACCTAGATTTGGCCGCGCCGGAGCTTATGGCCACATCCGCTACGTCTGGGCTGCACACTCCGGTTGTCACCATTCCGGCGGACGGCACCGCACCCTTCACTGGCGCTGATGGTAATCAGGCTGACGAAAGTGTCTACCAGCCAGGCTCTGCCAATATCGTGGGCAATTCAATCAAGGCGGTCAATGACCTGGTCAGCACCAGTTCTGGTCAGCCGAACTACTACGCCGTCTCAGCCGCCAGTCTGGCTGGCAATTACGGCACCAGCACCAACCCTGCTCTGGTTGTGATAACTGACCCAGTCCTCACCCTCCAGGGCAACGCCGTGTTGAGCGGTTACGGCGTTTTAGTTGTTCCCAGTGGCCTTGAGATCGGCGATGGCATCAACGGCACGCTGAACTGGAACGGAATCGTTGTGGTGAACTCGCCCAGCGGTCACGTCACTATCAATTCCGGCGCAAAGGGCTTCATCAACGGGGCGTTGCTGGTCCAGCCCGGAGCGGCAATCAATTTGCAAAACACCACGACCTCCTTCAAGCTGACTTATAGCTGCGAAGCGATTGACCTGCCCTTCAGTTCCAAACCTTTCCGTATCATCTCCACGTCAGAAACTTCTTTCTAGATCACGCGTGCAGCGCGGCAAGAATGCCGTGTTCGGCAGCAAACCAATTCAAGGAACTTTTCTAGCTTCGTCGACGTAACATTCGGCAGGAGAAAGCATGACCTTCATCTTGTGGTGCATTCTGCTCGTGCTTTGCTGGCCGATAGCTCTATTGGCACTGGTTCTCTATCCCCTGATCTGGCTTCTTCTGCTTCCCTTTCGAATCGTGGGAATCGCGGTTGGCGGAGTGCTGGATCTTGTGCGGGCCGTCATTATGCTTCCTGCACGCGTTCTGAGAGGCGGCCATCGAGTTTAGCTGGCGCGGCTAAGCCGTATGGGAAAAGCCATCTGTGACCAGCTGCCTATGCCTGAGTCGCGTGGTCACATCCAGGTTCAGCGTCGCGAGGCGGGCTAGATTCCAATGATCTCGCCTTTTGTATTCACGTCAATGCTTGAAGCACGGGAAACTTTGGGCAGGCCCGGCATAAGCATCATGTTGCCGGCAATCGCGACCACAAAACCTGCGCCAGCGGAGAGAGACGCGTCAGTAATATTGAGCGTCCAGCCTGTGGGAGCACCTAGAAGCTTGGGATTGTCAGAGAATGAGTACTGGGTCTTGGCGATGCATACCGGAAGCGTGGCAAAGCCCCAGTTGCTGAACTGCTTGAGTTTGGCGCGAGCCTTGTCACTGAAGGTAACTCCCGTAGCTCCGTAGATTTTCGTGGCCACGCTCTCAATCTTGTTCTCCAGCGGATCCTCGAGCGCATAAATGGGCTGGACGTTGGGCCTGGGATTTTTTTCGATAGTCTCCACCACTTTTTCCGCCAGCGCTGCCGCGCCTTCTCCGCCTTTGGTAAAAGCTTCACTCAATGCGCTCACCGCGCCTTGCTCCGCACAATAGTCCGCCAGCCGAGTGAGATCGGCCTCAGTGTCCGTCGGGAACCGGTTGATGGCCACGACCGTCGGCACGCCGAACTGCTTGAGATTCTGGATGTGGCGGACGAGATTCGGAGCGCCG
>DATCAX010000581.1:0-2733 GCA_036512375.1 Candidatus Angelobacter sp.
TGGCTCCATGCCTTATGAGCGGAGCGCGCGTGTATTACGCCATGGCGGAAGACGGCATCTTTTTTCATGCGCTGGCGAGGGTGCATCCACGCTGGCATACGCCGGTGATGAGCCTGGTGCTGCAGGCGATCTGGGCCTCAGTGCTGGCGCTAAGCGGCAAATACGACGAGCTTTTTACCTACGTCATGTTCATGATGGTCCTCAGCTATGTGCTGACCGTGGCCGGGCTGTTCGTTCTGCGGCGGACCAAGCCGGACGTGCCACGTCCTTATCGCTGCACTGGATATCCCTGGGCGCCAGCGATCTACGTGGTGCTAGGCAGCTTGTGGGCGATCAATGCGGCGGTGGAAAAGGAAAAAGAGACGCTGCTGGGAACCGCGATCGTCCTGCTGGGAGTACCATTTTACTTTTACTGGAAAAGACAGAGAAAAGCCGGCGCGGCGGCGCGAAGCTCGTCGGCACTCTGAGAAATTACGTTCCGCAGGATTTTTATGAACTTTCAAAACTTCGATCTGGAATATTTTCAATCGCAATTTGAGCGCTCGGTGGAGATCAACCTGGCCGATAGCTCCGTGAAGTGCGCCAACGTCAGCGACCTGCTGGCGGGTGAAGACCCGCGTCCTCTGCTGGAGTTGCCGCTCTATTATCCCGAGGTGAATGGCACAACCCTGCTACGGGAGCGCATTGCCACGCTGTATCCCAATGCGTCGGCGGCGAATGTGCTGGTCACAGTAGGCGCGGCGCAGGCCAACTGGCTGGTATGCAGCACGCTGCTGGAACAGGGCGATGAAGTCATTGTCATTTCCCCGGGCTACCGGCAGGTGTGGGGTCTGGCGAAGAACCTGGACTGCCGGGTAAAGGAAACGCAGCTGCGCCAGGAAAATAAGTGGCGGCTGGACCTGGATGAACTGGAGTCACTCGCCACAGCAAAAACCAAACTCATTTCCATTGTGAATCCCAATAACCCGACGGGCAGCATCTTGTCACGCGAAGAGATGAAGCGGATTGTGAGCATCTGCGGGAAGACCCGAGCATGGCTGCATGCGGACGAGGTCTATCGCGGTACCGAGCTTGCCGCCGACGAGACACCAAGTTTCTGGGGAATGTATGAGCGGGCGATCTGCGTGAATAGTATGTCCAAGGCGTATGGGTTGGCGGGATTACGTATCGGCTGGGTGGTGGCCCCGCCGGAGATGGTTGAGGAGTTGTGGCGGCGGCACGAATACGCTGTCATCGCCGCCGCCGGTCCAAGTATGAAGCTGGCGGAGATCGCGCTTCTACCGGCAAAGCGAAAGATGCTGCTGGATCGCCAGCGCGAGCTTTCCCGCGAAGGCCACGCCGTGCTGGAAAACTGGGTGCGCGAGCAAGAGGGCAGGTTCGCTGTGAGTGAAGCAGTCGCCACGTCAATCGCTTTCGTGCGCTACAACTTTGACTTGCCGTCGGCAGAACTGGCGGACCACATTCGCAGGAAGGCTTCTGTGCTGGTGGCTCCGGGTGGATACCTGGGAACGGAAAATCATTTGCGCCTTACCGTGGGCTACGAGCCTGCGAAAGTCAGAACGGCACTAGAGAGAATTGGCGTGGTAGCGGCGGAGTTGGTGGGTGCAGCACACGCCGGTGCGCGGCGGTAAGATCGGGAAATCTTTACCACAGAGGACACGGAGAACACGGAGGAAGGCCGGCTCTGTAACTAGTAGCCCTTTGAGTTTCTGATCGCACCCATCGTCTGGAGCAGAATTCATATCATCCTCGACCGGGCGCTATCGAGTGGCGTTGCTGTAACAAGATGAAAAGAATACCGCGGATTCACGCGGAGGAACGCGGATTGCGGAGAAAGTTCATGTCCAACAATTCAGTCATCATCGCACGTGACGGCAAAGTCTTTACGGTCACAATCAACCGACCGGAGGTGCGGAATGCCGTGGATTCTGCTACGGCAAGCGCACTGGCGGATGCGTTTAAAGCGTTTGAAAGTGACGACGCGCTTTGCGCGGCGGTGCTTACGGGCGCTGGAGGAACTTTTTGTGCTGGAGCCGATCTGCGCGAAGTTGCCGATGGACGCCGCTTGGCGATTGACGAAAATGGCGCCGGGCCGATGGGGCCAACATGGTTGCAGTTGAGCAAACCGGTGATCGCGGCTGTTGAAGGCCATGCGGTTGCAGGAGGGCTCGAACTGGCTTTGTGGTGCGATTTGCGTATTGCCGCGCGTGACGCGGTCTTCGGAGTATATAACCGCCGCTTTGGCGTTCCGCTGATCGATCTGGGAACGGTACGGCTGCCGCGGATGATAGGGCAGGGCCGCGCGCTTGATCTGATTCTTACCGGGCGTGGCGTCTCCGGTGAAGAAGCCTTGCAGATGGGGCTGGTAAATCGTCTGGTCGAGCCAGGTGACGCGCTTGCAGCCACGACTGAGTTGGCGCATACGCTTGCCGGATTTCCGCAATGCGGCCTGCGCGCTGACCGCATGTCTGTCTATGAGCAGTGGTCGCTCTCATGGGAAGATGCGCGGCGCAATGAACTGAAGCATGGCTTGCAGGTGCTGGCTTCGGGGGAATCGCGGGCAGGTGCGCAGCGGTTTACGGCGGGCGAAGGCAAGCATGGCGAATTCAAAGGCTGAACGCTATTGTCGCCATTGATCCGAAAACACAGGGCCGGCTATTACGCCCTACGACGTTCTTCCAGTTCTTCGGGAGTGCGCGGCCAGTCCTGGCGCAACAAGCGGCTGAGAGAACG
>DATCAX010000582.1:0-11058 GCA_036512375.1 Candidatus Angelobacter sp.
TACCTGCAACTGGCGCTGAGCAATGTGGGGCGAGTGGATTTTGAAGAAGAGCGGGAAACCGTGGAAGCGTGATTCTTACCGCTGATGAAAGCTGATCACATTGATTCGGAAATGAAGCTGCCCAGGCGGCGGAGTAGCAAAGGTCTTTGATAAAGTGAGCGGTGGTGGCGATGAGAGCTACCAACGAGCGATTTAGCGCTTGAGGCGCGAAAGAGCCAGCGATCCACCTTAGTTTTTCCTGTTGAACGCGATATGATGTTGCTTAGTTCAACATGGAACAAGACCTGACAATCCTGAAAGATGACATGGTGGCCTTTATTGAGGGCCATGGCCTGCGCCGGTTCAGCGCTTACGTGAGCGACGAGGTTGCCAATGTGCCGTGGTCGACGGACGAGGACCATCCCGACGGCTGGAAGGATTTTGTGGAACTGGCGAAGGCTTCCAACGTGAGCTTTGTCACAATGAACCACGTTTCTCTGGATAAGGAAGACGTGGACCTGCTGGTAAACCGGCTCCAGGAAATTGAGTACATGAATGAAGAAGACCTGGAGGAGGCCGGCTGGCTGCGGAGTTTTGTGGGCAAAGTGGGATATCTCCAGTTGGGTTTTCCCTGCCAGGGAGTGATGTTTTTGTATGAAGTCTCCACGCCCTGGTATGAAACCTACCAGCGGCTGGAAAGCGCGGCTGACGATTACGACGGCATCCTGATTGACGATACCGATCAGGACGACGAGTAAGCCGCGGGATGCGGTGGTCGTTCGCCAATCCCGACACGGTGCAGGTAGAAGCGCTTTGCGCCCAAGCCAAAGTCTCTCCGATTGTTGCTCGACTCTTAGCGTTGCGCGGCATCACGGCCGCCGATGCAGCAACTTTTCTGTCGCCTTCTCTCGACCATCTACATTCTCCCTACCTCATGCGTGGCATGACTGCTGCCGTGGAGCGACTGAGTGCCGCCATCGCGAACAAAGAAGGCATTCTGATCTATGGCGATTATGACGTGGATGGAACGACCGCTGTCGTCATCCTGAAAACCGCGATTGAGTTGTGCGGCGGCGCGGCTGACTTTCATGTGCCGCACCGGATCAAAGAAGGCTACGGCATCAAGGATGACGTAATCGAACGGGCTGCGGCCGGTGGAATAAAAGTGGTCATCAGCGTGGATACCGGCATCCGCGCTTTTCAGGCGGCTGAAACCGCGCGGCGCGTCGGCATTGACCTGATCGTTACTGATCACCACCTGCCGGAAGCGCATGAAGGCGTGCCCAATGCCTGGGCGGTGTTGAACCCTAACCAGCAGGGCTGCGATTATCCCTGCAAAGAGCTGTGCGGTGCGGGAGTTGCGTTCAAGATTGCGCAGGCGTTGTTCGCCAAATTTAAAGACCTGGTCGATCAGGTGAAACTGATTCCGTCTTTTTTGAAGATGGTAGCGATCGCCACCATCGCGGACGCTGTGCCGCTGGTCGGCGAAAACCGTACCATTGCGCGCTTAGGTTTGGAAGGATTGCGGCGTCCGGTGAATGGCGGACTCAAGGCCTTGATGGAGGTTTCCGGACTTACCGGCGAGCGCGCCATTGGCGCCGGTGATGTGGGATTTCGTCTGGGGCCGCGCATCAATGCTGCCGGACGCATGGACGTTGCGCGCGACGTGATTGAGCTTTTCACGTGCAAGGACCAGGCTCGCTGCAAAGATATCGCGGAAAAGCTGAACCAGCTCAATCTTGAACGTCAGGCAGAAGAGCAGCGCATTGTGACGGAGATTGAAGCGCGACTTGCAGCCGAACCTGATCTGACGGGGCAGTTCTGTATGGTGTTTGACGGCGACGGGTGGCATCGTGGCGTCGTGGGGATTGTGGCTTCGCGGGTTGTGGAGAAGACTGGACGACCTGCACTGGTTATTGCCAAGGAAGCGGAGGAAGCTCACGGGTCTGGACGCTCGATTTCTGCGTTCCATCTGCTGGACGCTCTTGAATCGTGCCACGACCTCTTTATACGCTTTGGCGGCCACGCGCATGCGGTCGGTTTTGCCATGCCGAGCAAAAATGTCCCTGCCTTAAAGCAAAGGTTGAACAGTTACGCTCAAGCGAGGCTTAAGCCGGAAGATCTAATGCCTGAATTGCGCATCGATGCCGAGATTGCTCTTAGTTCCGTGACGCCAGACCTGCTCCACAGTTTAGGTCGATTAGAGCCGTTCGGCCATGGCAACCGGGAGCCGGTGTTTTCCAGTTGCGGAGTTAGCCTGTTAATGCCGCCCAGGATTCTGAAGGAGAAGCACATCAAGTTGCGCGTGAATCAGAAGCGTCCTGATGCCAAAGCAAGCTATAACTATGAGGCCGTCGGCTGGCGAATGGCTCAGCGCGCTCAGGCTGAAGCCCTACAACCTGGAGACCATCTGGATGTAGCCTACAAAATCGGAATGAACGTCCATCCTGAGTATGGCGGGCTCGAACTGACACTGGAAGACTTCAGAAAAGCCGTTCCGGTCGCAATTTCTGTTTGCAGCTGAAAGACAAATCGCGCTATAGTCCCCGTGCTATGCCAGAAAATTTTATCTTTTGTTCCAAGTGCGGAGCGCAGAACTCCGGAATGGCCCAGTTTTGTCAGAAATGTGGTCTAGCGCTTTCCAGCAGTCTTGCGCCGACCCAGGCGGCAGCGCCGGCCCGTGCTTACGCCGCTGCTCCACCGGTGGCCTATGTGGCCGCTCCGGCATCCCCTTACGGCGGTTTTTGGATCCGCCTGGTGGCACACTTGCTTGACCACGTAATTCTAAGTGCGGTTGCTGCTCCACTCTTTTTTATCATGGCTATGCCTACTATTCTTCGCGTAGTGCATGAGGCGGAGAGGAACCAGGAGCCATCCCCGGAAATGATTGTGTCGATTCTCAGTTCAGTCTTTGTTTATGTCGTCGTCGCATTCGCCGGACAATGGCTTTATGAAGCATGGCTGACAAGTTCCTCATGGCAGGGCACCATCGGCAAGCGAGTTCTACGGCTTAAAGTAGTGGATGAAGCCGGCAACAGGATTAGTTTTGGCCGGGCAACAGGAAGGTTCTTTGCCAAGATTCTGTCTTCCATGTTCTTTTGTATCGGGTTCCTCATGATCGCGTTTACTGAACGCAAATGTGGACTGCATGACATGCTGGCGGGCACTGTAGTGGTGCGTTACTAAGAGTGCGGTTTGCTTGATTGCCCTGGGCGGGAGTCCGCAGTTTGTTCTTTGTCATTTACCATTGAGGGCATGCCCTTTGATCCCAAACGGCTGAGAAAAATCTTTGCCGGCGGCGCGGTGCTTGTGTTCGTAATTGCCGTGGGCTTTTATCTCCGCGGGCTATTTAAGGCGCAAACGGTCATTCCTGATCCGCACAGAAATATTCCCTTGGGTGTGGAGAAGAGCGCAACCGGTTTTAATCTCTCCAAGTCAGAGGGCGGGAAGCCGCTTTTTACCATCCACGCGGCCAGCGCCCAGCAGTATAAGGAAGGCGGACGCGCGGAGCTGCACGACGTCAGCATTACCGTCTTCGGACGCAATCAGGACCGCTCCGATCAGATTTATGGCTCCGACTTTGCTTATGATCCTGTAGCAAAAGTGGTTACGGCGGAAGGCGAGGTGCGCATTGACCTGGAAGCTAATTCCGCTGCGGCATCTCCGGCGGGCCCGTCGGCGGCAGAAACCAAAAACCTGATTCACGTAAAGACCAGCGGGCTGACGTTCAATGAAAATACCGGAATCGCCCAGACCAAGGCAGCCATTGAATTCCGCGTCCCCGAAGGCAATGGCTCGGCGGTGGGAGCCACGTATGACTCTCATGGCGGCGTGCTAATGCTGAAATCAGCCGTGCGAATGACCAGCACCGGCCCACGCAAAGTGACTATCACCGGCCAGAGCGCGATCATCACCAAGAACCCAAGCAAGGTAATGGTGCAGTCTGCAAGGGTTGAAGAACCCCAGCGCCTGACCTCCGCTGACAAAGTGACCGTTTTCATGGGCGATGACAATGACATTGAACGCATCGTAGGATCGGGCAATCTGCATGCGGAAAGTACTGGTGCCAAAGCGTTTGAAGTGAATGCTGCAGAAGGGGAATTGCACATGGCGGACGCGAACCAGGCCCGCAGTGGCGCCCTTTCCGGTGGAGTAACATTCGCCGGCAAAGGAGATACTCCGGCCGAAGGCAAGGCGGGAAAGATTCTGCTTACGTTTGGCGCGGCCAATCGACTGACTAAAGCAAGAGCCCAGGATTCGGTGCAACTGAAACAGGGACCGGCAGGGAAGTCTCAGGAACTGCATGCTGTTGCGCTGGATCTTTCTGTAAAGGACGGCCGCACGCTGGAGAAGGCTGTGACTTCCGGCGGTCCAGCGGAGATTGTGCGCGAACAGGCGCCGGGCAAGACGATCATTAGCGCGGGGCATTTTGAGACGGCGTTCAATGACCAGAATCGCCCCGTCTCACTTTATGGCACACCCGACGCGAAGATTGTTGATTCCGTTCCCGGCAAACCGGACAGAGTGCTCACGTCGCGTGAGCTGACGGCAAAATTTAATGAGAAAGGAGAGATTATTTCGGCCGATCAGACTGGCGACTTCCATTATCAAGAGGGGACGCAAACGGCTTCTGCCGAGCGCGCGAAATATGCTGCGGCTGAGGAAACAATCCTTCTTTCTGGCTCGCCGCGCGTAGTTGATGCCACCCAGGGCGTGACGCTCACAGCGGATAGCATTCAGTTAAATCGCAAGACCCGCTACGCATTTGCCCAGGACAACGTCAAGACCACGTACTCCAAAATGAATGCGCAGCCCGCGGGAGCTATGCTGGGATCAGCCGACCCGATCCATGTTACCGGATCGACCGCAACGCTAAACTCCGCCACAGGGGTAGCACGCTACACCAAAGCTCGGCTATGGCAGGGGCCCAATATTGTTGAAGCGCCGACCATCAACTTTGATCGGAACCGACGCAGCCTTCAGGCCCAAGGCGGGCAGGGAGGGCATGTTGCATCAGTTTTTGTGCAAAAAGACAAAACTGGCAAGCTGACGCCCGTAAATGTGACGTCAGATAAGCTCTCCTACGTTGATGCGGAGCGTAAAGCGGTCTTCAGCGGCAATGTAATCGTTCGGGCTCAGGACGCTACCATCGTTTCGGATAGCGTCCAGGTGGTCCTTTTACCGAAGAAGGGGCAGGCCGAAAATCAAAGCGCAAGTCAACTGGAACGTATTGAAGCGCAAGGAGATATTAAGATCGAGCAGGGAAGCAGGAAGGCTTTAGGAAAGAAGCTTGTTTACACTGCTGCCGACGAGAAAATGGTGCTAACCGGCACTCCCGGCAAACTCCCTAGCATTTTTGATGCCGAACGAGGCCAAATCTCGGGCGATTCGTTGACTTTCTTTACCCACGATGTTAGGGTGCTGGTAGGAAGTGGAGAAACTTCCCAAACCGAGACTCCCAACAGGATTCCAGACGCGAGCAAGAAGTAAATGCAGACTTTGGCTACGGACGAAATCGCGAAATCGTACCGCGGTCGCAGGGTAGTCAACGGCGTCAGTCTTCACATAAATCAAGCTGAAGTAGTCGGGCTTCTGGGCCCCAATGGCGCAGGCAAAACCACAACTTTTTATATGACCGTGGGGCTGGTGCCCCCTGATAGTGGACGCATTCTTGTGGATGGCCAGGACATCTCCAATGTTCCCATGTACCTGCGCGCCCGTAATTACGGTATCAGTTATCTTCCCCAGGAGCCCTCGGTATTTCGCAAGCTGAGTGTGGAAGAAAACATTATGGCTGTGCTGGAAGTGCAGCCCATTTCATGGCAGGAACGCCGGCGCAAACGTGACCAGTTGATTGACGAACTGGGCCTGGGACATATTCGCAACAATATGGGCTATGCGCTTTCTGGCGGTGAACGGCGCAGGGTGGAAATCGCGCGGGCCTTGTGCATTGCGCCCAAGTTTATCCTGCTGGATGAACCATTTTCAGGCATTGATCCGATAGCAGTGCTCGATTTGCAGAAGATAATTTTTGATTTGAAGGCGAACGGCATCGGCGTTTTGATCACTGACCATAATGTGCGCGAAACGCTTTCAGTGACAGATCGCGCATACATCATTAATGAGGGCCGTATTTTCCGTACTGGCACGCCGGAGCAACTCGGCAACGATCCTGAAGTAAAAAGAGTCTATCTGGGAGAGAGTTTTTCCTTCGTCTAGCGAAATAATAGAAATACCGTAAATTACGACAGTACTCTTTTGGGCCAAAGCCCAGCATGCAATAGTAGAATTTAATAAAGAAGCTTGGATGGTCTTACTTCAAAACAAACTGAACCTGAGAGTCTCGCAAAAGCAGATTCTTACTCCTGGGCTGGTCCAGATGGTGAGCGTACTCGCGCTCAACAAGCTGGAGCTCAAGGAGATGATCAACACGGAAATGGTGGAGAACCCCGTGTTGGAGGAGCTGGATTCCACAGTCCCGCTGCTGGATGAGGTCGCCGGCCGCGAAGCAGCCCACGAGCGCCAGGACGCAAAAGACATCAAAGAGAAGGACGAAACCGGCCCGGAGGCCGAGAAGAAAGATCCCTTTGATGAAATCGATTTTGGATCATTTTTCCGCGACTACTTGGATCCCGGCTATCGCAATTCCGCTGACCTGGAAGAGATTGACCGTCCTTCATTTGAAAATTTCCTTTCCAAGCCCGGAACTCTTTCTGATCACCTTATATGGCAATTGGGTTCGGTTACGCTGCGCCCCGCGGTGTATGCCGCTGCAGAGCTGGTCATCGGCAACTTGAACGAGGAAGGCTACCTCACCGCTTCCGACGACGAATTAATGGGCGTGGCACAAACTCGGGAGTCCGCCGAGCCGGTTATTGAAGCCGCAACCGGAGATGTAGAGTTTGCAAGTACGCAAATTGAGCCTTCCCACTTTGAACTTATTGTGTCCCATGAACCCACTCCGGAAGCGGTTGCGGCGGAAAAGAACAACGGTTTTGCTCCGGTGCTGCAGTTCACGCGAGACGATCTGCGTGAAGCGATCGAGCTTATTCAGCATTTTGACCCTGTCGGCGTGGCCGCGCGTGATCTGCGTGAATGCCTGATGGCGCAGCTTGAGCACCTGATCAAGACAAGGGACATGGAAGGCTCTGACGACCCTGAGAACGATCAGGTAGTCGAAGACGCGCTGAGGATGGTGGACAAGCAGCTCCACTTTTTGCAGAACAAACAGTACAAGGAAATCGCCAAGGCCATTACCCGGCCCATGGACGCCGTGATCCAGGCGCACGAATTTATCCGCACGCTCGATCCCAAGCCAGGCCTTCGTTACAACAAAGTCGAGCCCAAGCTGATCGAGCCAGACGTTGCTTTTGTCAAACATGGCGATGAGTATCTGGTTTTGATGAACGATGAAGACCTGCCGCAGCTCCGCGTCAGCCCGACCTATCGCAAGATGTTGAATCAGACCGGTGGAGTGGAGAAGGACGTAAAGACTTACGTGAAGGAACGCTATAAGTCGGCGGTGCAGCTTATCAAGAATATTGAGCAACGCCGTCAGACGATTCTGAAAGTCTGTTACGCCATCATTGGCCGGCAGCATGAGTTTCTTGACCTGGGCATCGACATGCTCAAGCCCATGATGATCAAAGAAGTGGCCGAGGAGATTGGGGTGCATCCGTCCACGGTAAGCCGCGCCGTTGCCAGCAAATACGTGCATACCGCTCAAGGCGTGTTTGAGCTGCGTTACTTTTTCTCAGAAAGCGTACAGGGGCCGGAAGGTGCCGGCACATCTCTACTGATCTTGAAGCGGCGGGTCAAGAAGTTGATTGAAGAAGAAGATCCGACGCACCCGCTGACCGATGACCAGATTACTCGCGTGCTGCAATCGCAGGGCATCCAGGTCACGCGGCGTACAGTAGCAAAATATCGCGAAGACATGAAGATACCCAGCACGCATCAAAGGAGGACGAAGAGCTAGATCGAGAAGCCAGGCCTCATCCGAGCCGGCGCTCCTCGGGCAGACGTTAAAAAGCCGCCTGTACCCGTGCTGTACCTCCCAGGCACCCGGCAGACGACTCTCAGTTGGACCCAACTTCAGGAGGGAGTCAATGAACGTCGAATATACTGGCCGCCAGTACGAAATCACTCCTATCACCCGCAAGCATGTCGAAGGCGGGCTTGAAAAAATCCAGAAAATCCTCGGCGATTTTGAAACGCACGTGATCCTGTCGACGGAGAAGCGCCGCCAGATCGCGGAGATCACCATTACGGTGCGCAATCATGCGCCTATCGTTGGCCTCTCTGAAGCCCCGGAGATGATTACGGCTATCGGAGGAGCGCTGGACAAGATCGAGCGCCAGGCCGTGAAGTACAAGACGAGATGGAAGAGCAAGAAACGCCAGGCACGCAAGAAGATGGAACTGGCCGGCGAGTCGCAACTGGAAACCACGATAGCCATTGCAGTTAACGGCGACCTCACGACCGCCGTGCCGGTGAAAGTCCACAGTTTTCCCAGTAAAGTTAAGGTCACTGAGACGCATATCGTCAGAAGCTCTGATTCGGTCTCATATAAGCCACTGACGCTGGAAGAAGCCGTCAAAGAGGCGGAATTTCGCGATCGTGAAGTCTTTGTTTTTCGCGACCTGGAGGGCCGGGTCAAAGTGCTCCATCGCAAGCGGGACGGCAGGATGGAGTTGATCGAAGCGCCCTAAGATTGTTGTCGCTCCGCTCCACACCGCTTAAAGAGGTTTGGATTAGGCGAATTTTATAGCTCCTCAGATATATCCGCCGGGCGCAAGTCGGCTCGGCGGGTTTTCTTGGGCGGTAGCTGTGTAGGAAGCCCGCTTATGCTGCCGGACGCTTCTGTTGAACGCCGGCGCTAAACAACTCGATCATTGCTCGATTAAACGCCGGGATATCGTCAGGATTACGGGCCGTTACGAGGTTGCCGTCGGTGACCGCTTCCTTGTCAATCCATTCTGCCCCGGCGTTGCGAAGGTCGGTCTTGAGTGAGGGCCACGAAG
This sequence comes from Candidatus Angelobacter sp., assembly GCA_036512375.1. Taxonomy (GTDB): domain Bacteria; phylum Acidobacteriota; class Terriglobia; order Terriglobales; family Acidobacteriaceae; genus Angelobacter. The sequence continues at coordinate 9,003 of DATCAX010000582.1, forward strand.
CGATCTTGCGGCCGCGAGCCACGCCGGCTTCGATGATTGTCCATGGTCCATGGCAGATTGCAGCCACGGGCTTTCCAGCGTCAAAGAACGCCTTCACGAAAGCCACTGCTTTGGGTTCCATGCGCAGCTTGTCCGGATTGATCACGCCGCCGGGAAGCAGCAGCGCGTCAAAGTCTTGAGGACGGGCATTGTCCAGCGTCAGATCTGCCGGAACTTCCTTGCCCCAGTTTGTCATGTCCCAGCCTTTTACCGGACCTGCTTTGAGCGACACTACCTTTGTTTCAGCTCCGGCTTTGTTCAGAGCTTCGCGCGGTTGCAAAAGTTCCACCTGCTCAAAGCCGTCCGTTACCAGAATTGCCACTTTCTTTCCTTTTAAATTCTCAGCCATTTTGTGTGTCCTTTTTGAAGAAATGAATGCTGCGTATAAAAGTATTTTTTGTAGCAGAATGATGAACCCGCGCCGGTGTCAACCAGCGCGGTTCCAACTAAGGTGCGAATGCGTTCAGGCCGCGACGCTGCCGTTCGCCCAAGGGTCAAGAACAACCTTGGTGCAGTGGTCTTTTTTATCGCGGAAGATCTTGTACATTTCGGGGGCCTTGTCGAGAGGCACCCTGTGGCTGATGATGAAGCTGGGATCGATTTTGCCGCCTTGTATCAATTTCAGCAACGGTTTCATGTAGCGCATCATGTGTGTCTGGCCGGTCTTCATGGTGAGCCCTTTATTTACGTAGGCGCCCATGGGCATCTTGTCAATGAAACCACCATAGACGCCGGGCACAGAAACGGTTCCACCCTTGCGGCAAGCCATGATGGCCTGGCGCAAAACTCCCGGCCGGTCAGGTTGAATCTTCAAAACTTGCTTGGTTTTGTCGATGGCCCACATGGGTCCGCTGTAATGTGCTTCCATTCCCACTGCGTCCATGCAGGCGTCCGGTCCAATGTTGCCGGTCATATCTTTTAGAAGCTGCACGACGTCATCCACCTCTTCGTAGTTAATGATTTCCGCTCCGGCCTGCTCTGCGAGTTGCAAGCGATAAGCGAAGCGGTCAATGGCGATCACGCGTTCGGCGCCCAGAAGAAATGCGCTTCGGATGGCGAACTGGCCCACAGGCCCGCAACCCCAGATAGCCACCGTATCGCCGGGCTGGATATTACAGTTTTCCGCTCCCATGTATCCGGTGGGAAAGATGTCGGAAAGAAAGACGACTTGTTCGTCGGGAATGCCGTCAGGGACTCTCAGAGGGCCAACGTCGGCAAACGGAACGCGAGCGTACTGCGCCTGTCCGCCGGCGTAGCCGCCCAGCATGTGTGTGTAACCGAACAGCCCTGAAGGCGAGTAGCCCATCATCTTTTCCGCTATCCAGTAGTTCGGATTTGAATTGTCACAGCAGGACCACAGCTGCTTTTGGCAGAAGAAGCAGCGCCCGCACGCAATCGTGAATGGGACAACCACGCGGTCGCCCACTTTGAGTTTCTCGCGATCAACACCCGCTCCGGTTTCCACTACTTCGCCCATAAACTCATGGCCCATGATGTCGCCTTGCTCCATGGTGGGCATCAGGCCGTTATATAAATGCAGATCAGAACCGCAGATACAGGTGCTGGTAATGCGGACGATCGCGTCGCGGGGATTCAGTATCTTGGGATCTGGCACTGTCTCGACGGTCATTTTCTCCGTACCCATCCAGCAAACTGCTTTCATGAGGCCCTCCTTCTGGGTCCTAAGACTTCGGTTAATTTAGCGTCGCCCTTGATGGGATCATCGGGGTTAAGAACGCGTGCCACAGCCGCCACGCCGGAACGTGGACCGTGCGACTGGCCTTCCACGGTTGGCATTTCGCCTGTTTCGATCAGGGCCTTCAGACGGCGGAGATCCTGCCGCATCATGAAGCTTGGATCTTTACCCAGAAGTTTTGAGAGGGCGTTTCCCAATGCGCCGGCCGGCGGCTGATAAACCACAACAACGGTGATGATGGTGCCACGGTTAGCGGGCGCATTGCGGAACTTAACTATGCCGTCGACATAAATTTCGGAATCGGGCAGGGAACGCCAGGCA
>DATCAX010000583.1:0-6294 GCA_036512375.1 Candidatus Angelobacter sp.
TACAGCCTGTTGTTTATGTGGATAAATACGCATTCGCTGTCGAATCTTGCGCTCAACATCAGCCCATTCTTCGCGGGCGCGATCCATGCCTCGCCGAATGCGCATGACGCCTTTTTCTTCAGCTTTACGGAGATTGTCTACCAAACGCATTGCATCTCCTCTTTCTGGCCCGGGCACACTCGCACACACCCGATCCAGTCAGTGTGATGCCGCAGGCAGAATGTTGGAAACTGCTGGATTTCTTCAATTTTGTCGCTGCGCTCCAACCCGCTTGAGAGATCCTACACAGCAGAGTGCTTCCAGCGCCTGATGCAGGCGGCTCGGCGCGCAAGTCGGCCTTGCCGCTTAGTCCTGAATGTCGCTGCGCTCCACACCGCTTGAGAGACTCTGCTCGGTGAAGGGATTGGTGCTTACTCACTCTGGACAGAGTTTTTTGCCAGCCATTTCAAAAAGAGCTGTTCAATGGGTTTGTCCTTGGCGCGGATCAGGTGGCGGATGGTATGGCCGGTGGCCAGGTGGCAGAGTTCCTCGGCCATGTTCTTGATGTGGTCGCCGGCGCGCTCCAGCGCGTTGGCCATCGCAAGCACATGGAGACTTTCCGGTCCCTTGAGCCCTTCAGCATTTTCCGTGTGGCGCACCACAATCAGGTTGCGCAGGCGGTCAATTTCGGAGTCAGTGCGCAGCACATGAAGCGCCTGTTCAATGTCGCGGCTGGCAAAGGCCTTGACCATGGTGGTGAGCATGTTTTCCAGCATGCAGCCCATCCTGGTCAGCTGTTCGATATCTTCCATGTCAATCCGGTTGCGCACAATGGCTGAGCGCTCCGCAAAGCTGGCAACCAGATCGCCCACGCGCTCAAGATCGAGCATCAGCTTCATACATGCCAGCAGCTCACGCGCCTGAGGTGGCGTCACCTGGGTGATTACCGTGGCCAGTGCTTCATCCATTTCGCGGTCCATGCTGTCCAGCCGCTCTTCGCACTTGCGGACGGCCATCAGCGCCAGCTGTGAACCGTTGATCAAGCCTTCAATGGCATGTGTGACCTCATCTTTGGCCACGGAACAGGCGCTTAACGTCAGGTCAACCAGATGGGATTGCACGGAAGATTTCTGGGGAAGGAGTGTTGCCGGGGAACTCATGCTGCACTAACCTTGTCCGCCACGTCTTCACTTTGGGGAAGAGCGGCTGGTTTGCCGATTTGCCATCTTACCCAAAGTTATAAAGAAGAATTGTGAATGCAGGGTTAAAGCGCGGTGAATCCTGTGAAAATGCGACCGGCCGCGTTCGTTTCTCAGGAAGCCATGGTATGGCTGTTTTCCGGCTGGTGCTGGCCTTCCAGAAAAATTACCAGATTCTCCGCCAGATCGACTGCGTTGTCGGCAATCTGCTCCAGACAGCGGGATGCAAAGATCAGGTGGAGATCTTGTTCTTCAGTGACGGGTGTTTCTTTTCCGCTCAGTCCACGCAGAACATAGTCGCGGTAGGCATCTACTGACGCTCCGCCCGCGGCAGCATTGCGCGCGAGCACCGGATCCAGCCGGGTGAGTGAGCGCAGCGTTTGCCGGCAAAGATGGGAGACCGCGATGGCCAGCGGCTGGAGCCGGGAAAAATCTTCGTGTTCGTGATGTTTTCCCACTTCAGTGACCTTCCGTCCCAAACCGGCGGCAAGCTTGCCCAGACGCGAAAGGTCCTTGCTGATGTTGACCGCCGATGTAACGCGTTTGATCTCCGATGCCCCGAGGCCGCCCCGTTCCAGAGCTGAAAAAACAGCCTGATCGAGCGTGAGTTCCAGTTCCTGAATGGCTACGGAGCTTTCCAGCACGCCAGCAACAATGTGTGAGTTCGAATGCAGCAGCGCCGCAATCGCCTGGCTCACGGCTTCATCCACTTTGAGGCGCATGGTTACAAGAAGATTGTTGATTTTCACTTCCGTGGTTTGTGCCTTGGCTGACTGCATACAACACCTTTTTTCTGTAGTGATACTGTGTTAGACGAAGCGTAGCACCCGCCGGTTAACAACAAATGGAAACTAAAAGCAATTTACATAAATGTTACAAAGTGCTTGTTTTGATACTTATAGATGAGAGGAGGCTAAGGCGGGATTCACTTTTTCGGGGATTCAAAACGGTAGCCGGCGCCGCGGACGGTGCGCAGATATCGAGGTTCCTCAGGGTCAACTTCGATCTTGGAGCGCAGCTTTCTTACATAGACGTCGACGGACCGCGGGGTCACGAATGCCGTCTCTTTCCAGACCGCATCAAGAATCTGGTCACGGGTAAAGACGCGGCCAGCGTGCCGGGCAAGGTAATGCAGCAATCGAAACTCAGTAGCGGTGACTGTGACCACAGCGCCGCGCACAGTAAGGACCATGGCCAGGGCATCAATTTCGAGTTCACCCGCGCGGATCAGCGATGGGACAGGAGGCGCTTCGCAACGCCGCAAGACTGCTTTGACACGCGCTAACAATTCGCGCGGACTGAACGGTTTGGTGATGTAGTCGTCAGCTCCGGTTTCCAGGCCCCGAATGCGATCGGCTTCGCTGCTGCGAGCCGTAAGAAATACGATCGGCGTACCGCTCAGCGCCTGTCCTGACTGACGCACCTGGCGGCAAAGTTCAATTCCATCACCGCCGGGAACCATGATATCCAGCAGGAGCAGTGCAGGACGTTCCCTGAGTGCGTCCGCGAGAACGGAATGTGTGCTGGAATAGCTGCGCACGCGATACCCAGCGCCCTCAAGATGGTGGCGCACCAGGCGCGCAATATCGGAGTCATCTTCCACCACAAAGATCTTTTGCGTGTCGCTCACCGTGGTTGATGCAGCGGCGCCTTCCTCTGTTGGCGGATTCACTCGTGGAAGCGTTCTATTGAGGGCACCCATAACAAGTTCAGGTTACAGGCCCAATGTTAATGGAGTGTGAAAACTCAGATAGAATGCATGATCTGCCCATGACAATCTCGCTGCGTCCCTACCGTGCTGATGATCAGGAATTCCTGTTCAGACTTTATGCCAGCACGCGCATCCATGAAATCGCCGGATTTGGCTGGCCGGCAGCACAGCAGGAAATGTTTTTGCGAATGCAGTTTGACGCCCAGCGCCGGTCGTATGAGTCGGCTTACGAAGGGGCAGAACACCAGATCATTGAGCGGGCCGGTCAGCCGATTGGGCGAATCATTGTTTTCCGGGTTTTCCGGGAAAAAGTTCTTCGGGAAAAAGATTCCATGCTGCTGGTGGACATTGCTTTGCTCACCGAGCATCGCGGGCTCGGCATTGGAGGGCAGTTGATTCGCGAACTAATCCAGCAAGCTGCGCGCGATGGTTCCCCCCTGCGTTTACAGGTGCTGAAGACCAATCCCGCCCTGCGTCTTTACGAACGCATGGGTTTCACGCGCACCGGAGAAGACCAGATGTACGTTCAGATGGAGCGCCGGCCGGATTAGCGGCTGCTGCCGAGCGCTTGGCTAGCGGCCATCACTTTGTGCCGCAAGCGGAACAAATCTTACCCGCGGTTCCGGTGATACCTGCAATTGCCGGGTGACGTTGGCAGGAATGCACGTGCTCATGCCTGCTGGCACGGGAGCGTGGTCATCCTGACGACGGAAGAAATAGCTCCGCATGGTGTAACAGGTATTGCGCTGGCTTTCTTCGAGCAATTTGCGTGCAATGGTTTCATCGGACTGCCGATGCTGCATAACGGGTAGCGTCAGGTGACGGGAATCCTGGATCACGTTCAATGGATTCTGCTGCGGTGCGGCGGTCGCCAAAAATAAGAAAACACTTAGAGGCCACATAGTAGTCCTCCCTTGGGAAAATTATATTCTCACGGAGGGGCAAGAATCGCAAAATCCAAACTGGGAAAACGACGGTCGATGGTTGGCAGGAAATTGAGGGCGGCCATTTGCATCTTTTCACCCTTCAGGCGTAGGCTTAATGGGTTCAACAGGCGCAAATGGCAGGTAAGATTGATTGTCATTGTTCACATGAAGCAACCGAATGATCGCCCGTAGCTAGGCGCCTGCACTCCAGTAAAGAAGGATCGCATGAAGAATATTTATGTAGGCAATCTGGATTTTAACGTTACAGAAGATGAACTTCGGCAGGCTTTTGCAGCTTACGGGCAGGTCGAAAACGTCACTGTTTTGAAAGACCGCGATACCGGCCAGCCACGCGGTTTTGGTTTTGTGGAGATGGCAAATGACGAGGAAGCAGAAAAAGCGATCAGCGCGATGAACGGATATCAACTGGGCGCGCGCGCATTAAACGTGAATGAAGCACGGCCTAAAACCGGCGGAGGCGGCGGTGGTGGATTTAGTCGCGGCGGCGGTGGTGGTGGCGGCTTTGGCCGCGGTGGCGGTGGTGGCGGCGGCTTCGGCCGTGGCGGCGGTGGTGGTGGCCGTGGCGGTGGCGGCGGCAATCGCGGCGGCGGTGGTGGCGGCGGACGCAAATACTAAGATTTCAGCAGCACAAAAAGACGCAGGCTTTGGCCTGCGTCTTTGGCTTTCATAGCTGCCTTGAATTACACAAACTCGACAGCAGGCTGGTGCGGAATGATGCCGGCCTTGTATCCCATATCCAGAAGTTTCATCACAGCTCGCTTTCCGTCCTCGCCATAATCCAGCGTGCGGTCATTTACGTACATGCCGACAAACCGGTCGGCCATTTGCGGATCCAGATCACGCGCAAACTGCATGGCATAGGCCAGCGCAGGCTCGCGATGGTCAAGCGCATATTGAATGCTGTCACGCAACGCCCGCGTTACTTGCGCGATCAATTCCGGTCCCAGCTCGCGACGAATCGCATTTCCTCCCAGTGGCAGCGGCAGCCCGGTTTGTTCGTGCCACCATTTGCCCAGGTCGAGTATTTTCTTCAAACCGGACCGTTCATACGTGAGCTGGCCTTCATGGATAATCAGTCCAGCTTCATACTTCCCGGCCACTACCTCTTGAATGATGCGATCGAACGGCACCACTGCAGTTTCGATCTTCGGTGCAAACAATTTCAGCGCCAGATACGCCGTCGTCATTGTTCCAGGGACGGCAATTTTCATGGTCTTGAGTTCTTCCAGCCCGATCATGCGTGGCGCAATTACCATGGGACCATACTGCTCGCCTACGCTACCGCCGCACGGCATGAGCGCGTATTTGTCCTGCACATACGGATAGGCGTGGAAGGAAATGGCACTCACGTCATAAAAACCATCCATGGCTTTGCGGTTCAGGGTCTCAATGTCCGTCAGCGTGTGGGAAAATTTCAAGCCCGGCACACGGACTTTATTCGTGGCCAGCGCATAGAACATAAAAGCGTCGTCAGAGTCAGGACTATGAGCGACGGTAATTTCTCGAACGGCGGAAGAAACGGACGAAGATGACATACTTGAAATCCTACAACACTCTGGGAGTTCATGCGGGAAGCCGGGTATCGGCTGCGTTAAAAAACTCTTTGATTGGAGCCAGTCCGCTTGAGCACCTGGACAGTGTCTTAGTCAGGTTAAGCTTTTTCTACGGGTTCCCGTTCTGGAGCTACTTCCCGCACGGGATCGGGAGGGGTGATATGAGGACGTCGCAAATGCCAGCGCAACCGCCAAAACATGGCTACCACCGCCGCCAGAATGGCCACGATGGAAAGCGCTAAAACGACGTACAGGACCTTCATCAGCATTTGCGGCTAGCATACCAGAGCTACTCGCCGGGCGATGACGGAAAAAGCGCTTAGACGCCTACAGGGAATGGCTTAGTATGCGGCTCGGGCGCGGCGCCTCCGCGGCGTTCAAACCTGCCTTGCAGCAATGACATCATTCCCGTGTACCAGTATCCCAGTACAAAAAGGAGCAGGAAGGGAATCGTCCAGTAATTGCCGCTGGTGAAAGCGTACGCGCACATGGCCATGAAGTATGCTCCCACCAGCAATTCCAGCCACGGGACAATACCGAGGCGTCGGCGATATTGCTGTCCCTGAGCTTTATCGGCCTTCGATTGAACGGCATACTTGGGTGTGCGCTTGAATGGTGACTTGATTCCCAGCAGCGCTTCAATCACCGCGCGCGTATTGGTAAGCGTCAGGCCGATTCCCAGTGCCATCAGAAATGGCAGGAACAGGAAAGTGCGCGGCCAGCGCCGGGGAAAGAGCTCTTTCTGTGAAACCAGGTAAAAGCTGGAAATGGAAAACGTGGATGCGAGGAAGAGCGGCAGATCGATCACCAGCATCTGGAACCAGCCGCCAAACGAACGGATTATCATGGCCGGCATGAGCAGCGTGGAAAGCACGATCATCAGCGGGTAGCTCAGGTTGGCGCTC
>DATCAX010000584.1:0-5076 GCA_036512375.1 Candidatus Angelobacter sp.
GCCGAAGCGGCCACGCTGGTCCAGCACAATCATGCCGCCGTGCCCGTTGAGGCGCTCCTGAAGATACCTCATGGCATCCTGCGCTACGGCCTCTGGCGCGCCGCCGGTGCGCACGCGGTCTGCGGCCCATTTGGCGAGAACCAGTTTCATGATGGGCTCACCCCAGCCGGTGCAGGAGCTGGCAGCGCTCAAATTGTCAGCGTAGCAGCCGCAGCCGATGAGCGATGAGTCGCCGACGCGTCCGGGATCTTTGTTGAGCGTGCCGCCGGTCGAGGTTCCAGCAGCGATGTTGCCATTCACGTCGAGCGCCACGCAGCCCACCGTGTCATGGCTTGAAAGAGGGCCGACAAAAGTGAGATCGGGATGGCCGGCAGCTTCTTTTTCCTGCGCTTCTCTCAGGCGCTTGATCTCGCGCTCGATAACCAGCTCCTCATTGCGGCAGAGCGGCATGCCGTGCTCCCGGGCAAAACGCTCAGCGCCTTCCGCCACAAAATAAACGTGCGGACTCTTGTCCAGCACCAGACGCGAAGCGCGAATAGGATTGCGAATGCGTTCAACGCAGCCCACGCCACCGGCGCGCAGAGTAGCGCCATCCATCATGAGGGCGTCGAGTTGCACGCGCCCGTCGCGGGTGAGGAAACTGCCGCGGCCCGCGTCAAACGTTTCGTCTTCTTCCATGCAGACGATTGCGGCTTCCACCGCGTCCAGGGCGGAGCCGCCGCCTTCCAGAATGTGCCAGCCCTGCTCCAGGGCCTTTTGCACCCCCTGGGTGTGGGCTTCCACCATGTCGTCCGGAATGGCCCAGGCGCCGCCGTGAACCACAATAACTGGGAGTTGTCTCAATGTTTTAGGCCTCTTTTAAGCTGCACAAATTTTAGCAGAGTAGCCAGTGACGAAAGAATTTCGGGAACTTTCGTTCTACTTGTGACATTAAGGGTATAGAGACACGGGAACCGGATAGGCGGTATGGGCGGCCAGGCAAGGAAAGGACATGCGCAGGTGACAACAATCAATGATCAGCGATGAAGCCCTGATGCTGGAATTCCAGCGCGGATCGCGCGAGGCGTTTGAGGAGATCTTTGCGCGCTATCGCGAGCCGTTGTACGGGTTTTTCCGACGCAGACTGGCCAGCAAAGACCGGGCTGAAGACCTGGCCCAGGAGACTTTCCTGGCGGTGATACGCGCGGCGGTGCGCTACGAGCCGCGGGCACTTGTAAAGACATATCTCTACGGGATCGGATTGAAGCTGCTGGCGGCGGAGCGACGAAAACTTTCCGGCAATGAACCGCAGCTCGACGACGAGTATGAGTCTGCTCAAGATGGCCCATCGGAAGAAGCGCTATGGGTAAGACAGGCGCTGGAGAAACTGGACGCAGGCGAGCGCGAAATTTTGATGCTGCGGGAATATGAACAACTCAACTATGCGGAGATTGCCGAGCTGCTGCGCCTGCCGGTGAATACGGTGCGGTCGCGGTTATTCCGGTCACGCATGGCGTTGAAGGGATTTCTGGAACCAAAGCGAAACGCGCAAACCAAGTCGCGGAGTGGCATCGCTGGGGGCGAGGTGCAATCATGAGCAAGAGCAATCATCCGATCGAACAAGAAGAGCTTATGGCTTATCTGGACGGCGAACTGGCGACCAACCGCGCAGTCGCGGCAGCGGCCCATCTGGAGCATTGCGTGGAATGCCAGGAGCTGGCGGCGGATCTCAGAAAGCTTTCGCAGGAGATGATGAAGTGGGAGGTGGAAGAGGCTTCTGAGATTTCGGCTGACATCGCGGTGGCGCTGGAGAAGCGGGAGAAGGATCCGAAGAAGAAAAGCATTCCAGCCTGGCGATCCTGGAACATGCTTCTGACACCGCAGAAGCTAGTGTTTGCGGGAGGTAGTGCAATTTGTGTGTTGCTGGTGGCAATGTTTACTCTGCGACAATCGCGTAGTATGCATCCCCTTGAGCAATTCAGCGGACCTCAAATGAGGTCCCGGGCGCTGTCGCAGCCGACGCCAGCCCCGGGCCAACCAGGCGATGATACTTATAGTCCCAGATACGGCCGAAATTCGGGCTATGTCAACGGCAGCGTGGATGCATTTGCGTCTAGGGTTGCACCACCGCCCCCACCGCCGTCGAAATCCTATGCTTACGATTCTTCTGATCAATTGAACACGGATGGCAGCTTGAATGGTTATGTGCCCGGGGTGGGCAGTGAGGGGAAGTTGTCGAAAACCAACAACTCTGCGGAACAAGGCCTTGAGGGCGACGAAACCGACAGCAGCGAACACGCGGTTCCTACGGTCCCGATGATCGCGCGAGTTGCAGCTCTTACGCTGACCACCAAGAGTTTCGACAACGCACGCACCGGCCTGGAAGAAATCCTCAAACGTCACAACGGCTATATGGGCGAGTTGAAGGTGACGGCGCCGGCCGATTCCGGGCGAGCACTGACGGCAACTCTACGCATCCCCGCGGCGCAGCTTGATGCTGCGATGGCGGAGTTGAAGAAGCTGGGCCGGGTGGAAGATGAATCGCAGGGCGGCGAGGAAGTTACGCAGCAGTATGTGGATCTGGAAGCGCGGCTGGTTAATGGAAAACACACGGAGCAACGGCTGACTGACATCCTGCGGCAGCGAACCGGCAAATTGCAGGACGTGCTGAAAGTTGAGCTGGAGATTGACCGTGTACGCGGCGAGATTGAGCAGATGCAGGCGGAGAAGAAAGAACTGAGTAAGCGCGTTGCGTTTGCCACGCTGAACACGATGGTCAAAGAAGAGTATTTCGCCAGGCTGCAGGGTGCACCGGCGTCGACGGGGAGCCGGTTCCGCAATGCCGCGGTTGACGGATACAACACCGTCGTAGAAGGGCTAATTAGCGTTGGATTGTTCCTGCTCTCGGCTGGTCCGAGCCTGCTGCTGTGGGCAGCTGTTCTGTTCTTCCCCGTACGGTGGGCGTGGAAGAGAATACGGAAGGCAAACCTACCACAGAGACACAGAGACACGGAGGAAGAACAAGCCAAGTGAAAGTCGAGAGTCCCTGCAAAATTCCTATCATCTAAAAACGTTAGAATTGGCATGGGAGACTGATGAAGCATGAAAAAGCGCCGATTGGGAAAATCTGAGATCGAAGTAGCGCCGCTGATGCTGGGCGGCAATGTGTTTGGCTGGACAGCCGACGAAGCAACGTCGTTCAAGATCCTTGACGCGTTTGTAGCCGCGGGGCTGAACTTTATCGACACCGCGGACAGCTACTCCACGTGGGCGCCAGGACATCAGGGTGGCGAGAGCGAGACGATCATTGGCAACTGGTTTAAGCGGAGCGGCAAGCGCGACAAGATTGTGATCGCCACAAAGGTCGGGTCTGAGATTCCCGGGCAGGGCAAAGGCTTGAGCAAGACGTGGATCATGCGCCAGGTGGAAGGGTCGTTGCAGAGATTGCAGACGGACTGCATTGACCTCTATCAATCGCATCGCGATGATCCGAGCACGCCAGTGGATGAGACGCTGGAAGCGTACGCCCAACTGGTGCAGCAGGGAAAAGTGCGCGCGATTGGCTGTTCAAACTTTACGGCAGAGCGGACCAGGGAATCTCTTGCGGCGAGCCGTAAGCAGGGCTGGCCGCGCTATGAAAGCCTGCAACCACACTACAACCTGTATGAGCGTGCAACTTACGAGACCACGCTGGAACCGCTGGCATTGCAGGAAAAGCTGGGCGTGATCCCCTACTACTCGCTGGCCAGCGGGTTCCTGACCGGCAAGTATCGCTCACAGGACGATCTGGCGAAGAGTCCGCGCGGGCAGGCGGTGAAGAAGTATTTGAACGATCGTGGCTTCCGCATCTTGCAGGCGCTGGACCAGGCAGCCGAGAGGCACCAGAGCAAACCGGCGGAGGTGGCTTTGGCGTGGCTGATGGCGCGCGAGAGCATTACGGCGCCGATTGCCAGCGCAACCAGCGTGGAGCAATTGAATGAACTGGCACAGGCAACGAGGCTTGAACTGGATAGCGAGTCGATGGAAAAGCTGAACAGGGCCAGCGCGTATGATGCACCGGCGGAGCGAATTGCATAAGTTTTCGCCGCAGATTTTCGCTGATGGGCGCAGATCAAAAAACAAGTGCTTGATGTCGACAGGGTCTGCTGTCAATTGTCCCTGCCTTGTACTAGAAACATGTACCCTCGTCAGGCAGAGGGTCGCAAAAGACATGGCCGCTACCAGTGAACTACTTCGCGAGTGACTGTGATTTGAAAATCGCGTAACATCCGATATGCAGCAGAATGGTGACACGAACGCAACGGCAAACCGTTGCGTTTTGTATTTAGGAAACTCAATCTTTACCACAGAGGACACAGAGTCTCACGGAGGGGAATGATTTAAAGACCAAGACTTCCACCCCTACGCCAATTGTGGCCGAATCTCTGAAACCCACGCCAATCTGGGATGACTTGGGATGACTACCTCTGAAGTCTACGCCAATCTGGGATGGGTATGGGAGGGGGAGGGCCTAGGTGCAATAAAACAATCGGGCCGGCAGGATGTTCCGGGGTTCATATTCCTGGTCGATCTGACGGAAGTGGCTTTTCAGGTAAGGCAGCACGGTACGGGTGAACTGGTAAACCAGGGCTGTACCGCCGGGGTTAAGCGCTCCGCGCGATTCACGCATTATCTTCTCGCGCAAGAAAACGGGCATGGTAGTGAAGGGAATTCCGGTAATGATGTAGTCTGCGCCATCCAGTTTCAGGCGATCGAGCTCACGTTGGACGTTTTCTGCCGAGCCATGTACCACGTGCAGGCGAGGATCAGGGAACGAACGACCCAGGTAGCGGACGAAATCCTCATTCATCTCGAAGACCACGAGGCGAGCGTCCGGGGACATCCGGGAGAGGATATGGGCAGTGATAGTACCCACACCAGGGCCGTATTCCACAATGGTTCGCGCGCGTTTCCAGTCAACCCGGCTGAGCAGGCGGTCAATGAGAAAACGGGAGCTGGGGATCAATGAACCCAGCATTTTGGGATGTTGGAGGAAGTTCTTGGCAAATAACAGCGTTTCTTCACTGCGCGAGGGCTTGGATAGCATGCGGTGATTCA
>DATCAX010000585.1:0-3992 GCA_036512375.1 Candidatus Angelobacter sp.
CCTGCGAGGCCCTGGTTTCCGATGATGCGGTTGTCGCCGCTGATATCGGCTTCAGCGCTGTTGGCAATTACTACTCCGGCGCTGCCGTTGTTGCTGATTACGTTCTCTGTACCCGGAGTCACGCCGTCGCCGCCATTCAGAGTCAAGTGTCCGGTTAGAACGCTGATGCCAATACGGCCGTTGTTCGTCACCGTAGTACCGGTGACATCACTGTCCACATAAAAAGTTCCTCCTCCCACGCTGATGCCGGATCGAGTGCTCGCCTTGATTGTGCTATCGGCAATGTGCACCAGTGAATCGATGCTGGTGAGGCCGATGCCCAGGCTGTTCTGGATTGTGATGCTGGTGAGATCCACGCGGGAATTGTCATTAATCAGCGCACCGCGGCCGCCATCGAAAGTGATGTTCTGTATCCCGATCCTCTGTGATGCAGCGATGGCCAGCAGGTGTCCATTAGGGTTTCCCGGCACCACCGTAGCCGTTGGATTGCCAAAAATAATCAAGTCGGTCCGGCCAAACATCACCACATTTTCGTGGCAAGTGCCGGTGACTGAGATGCTGTTCGGTCCTGCGGCGGGCAGCGATGCCAGGGCTGCGGTGATGGTTGTGAAAGCTCCCGGCGTGGCGCCGCTGCAATCGACGGTGATATCGGCGGCAAATGCCAGGCCCGGCGATAGTAGAAGAACCAACACACAGGTAAACAATAGTTGGGGCCCGGAAGAACAGATTCTCATAATCTTTTCCCTCGCGCTTCTTGATTTGAAATTGAAAAATCAGGGCAGAACTTTAACTCGGCACACGCATGCTGCCAAGGATGTAGTGAGCTAAATCGGAAAATGTTTCAAAAGAAATAAGAAACAAGTGAGTGAAACCGTTTTCAGTTGCGGTTTATGCAAAATATTGCAAGGGACGGGGCCCCCAGCCGGGCGAAACACCATGAAACTCTTTAGATAAGGGTGAAAACAGGATAGATTGCCGGACTGTTTCACTCATCGTCGAAATCGCAGTGGCTGGCAAACTATACAGGAAAGGTCGAAAGGTCAGTATTGGAGCCGCATAGCACCACGCCAACCCTCTCTCCGGGGCGAGGTTTGTAAACGCCGGAGAGCAGGGCCGCGAGCGCGGTTGCCCCGCCGGGCTCCGCGATCAAGCGCAACTGTTGCCACAGGACGCGCTGAGCTTCGACAATCTGTTCGTCGCTGACCAGTAATGATTGCGTTACAAATCTCTGTGCGGTGGGAAACATCAGCTCTCCGATGCGCCTGGCGCCAAGAGAGTCCGCGGCGATACCTCCGGTTTCCACGTCCACCACCTGCCTGGCGGCCAGAGACTCATGCAGCGTGGGCGCACGCTCGGGTTCAACAGCGATCACCCGCACGCGATCGTGGTACCAACTAGCTACGCCGCCAATTAATCCACCACCGCCAACAGCGATCAGCACGGAATCCAGTCCCCGCACTTGCTCTTCAAATTCCATGCCCAGAGTGCCCTGGCCCGCGAGTACATGAGCGTCGTCATATGCGTGAATGGCCACTGCGCCGGTTTGTATGGAGCGCTCGCGGCTGGCGGCAAGCGCTTCAGAATAGTTGTTTCCCGTAACGTTGATGGTGGCGTCATACTGCCGCAGTCGGTCAACTTTGTTCTTTGGGGTGATGACAGGAATAAAAATCTCAGCGCGATGTCCAAGCTTATGAGCCGCATACGCGACAGCCACGCCGTGGTTCCCGCCGGAAGCCGCAATCACGCCGGCCTCCTCGATTTTAGAGCTGAGAATGCAGTTGAATGCTCCGCGTGGCTTGAATGAGCCAGTATGCTGAAAGCATTCGAGCTTGAAAAAGATCCGGGCATCAATGCCGAAGGCATTTTCTTCCAGCGCCATCACCGGCGTTCGACGAACGTGCAGAGCGATCCGCCGGCCTGCATCCTGAATTTCAGTACGCGAGATCATTCGGAGTGTTTGTCTGACTTGGTTTTCCTGCTCAACGTGGCGACAGGAGGTTTTGGCTGGTCATCCACCGTGAGACGGAAAATATCCGGACGCGAGTAATGGCCTACCACGTCAAAATCAAATTTGGCCTTGGGCAGAAGACCGCGGTCCAGCTCAACCACAAGGATGGTTTCATCTTCAAAGTTCGGCCCTGCGAGAAATTCGCCAAAGGGACTAACAATGCAGCTTCCGCCGCGCGAGATCACCGTCTCCGGCTCTTCACCGAAGGCGGTGGAATAGTTTTTGGGAAAGTCGCGTCGGCGGTTGAACTGGTTGCAGCCCAGAACAAAACAACGTCCCTCAGTGGCGATATGCTGCATGGTGGCCGACCAGGTAGTGCGATGGTCGGCCGTGGGCGCGCAATAAATTTCAATGCCCTGGGAATACATGAACGTGCGCAACAGCGGCATGTAATTCTCCCAGCAGATTACCGCGCCAAGTTTCCCCAGCGGAGTATCAAAGACCGGCAGCGTCGATCCGTCACCGTATCCCCAGATCAACCGCTCAGAGGCGGTTGGCATAACCTTGCGGTGCTTGCCCAGGAATGTTCCATCGGGAGCGAAGAAAAGCACGCAGCAATAGAGCGTTCCGCGTTCCCGTTCAATCACGCCCATGACGAGGTAAACAGAATTGGCGCGAGCGGCCTTACCCAGCGCATCAACTGTCGGGCCGGGTACTTCTACGGCACTTTCAAAGTAGCGCTTGAAGTCCTCGCGGCCTGACTCAGTACGCCAGCCGACCACTGCGCCAAAGTCGAGCCCACGTGGATAGCCGGAGATAAAGGCTTCCGGAAAAAGCACAAGTTTGGCACCCCGCTTCGCCGCGTCGCGGGTGAGGTCCAGTGCCTTGGCCAGCGTTCTCTTGCTATCAAAAGCAACCGAAGCTGCCTGAACGACAGCGACGGTGACCGTGCTGCCAACCGACTTTTGCCTGACTGGGCGTTTCATGGAGACGCAGAACTATACCAGCAAATAAGCACTTACTACCGGCGATGGCGCATCCCTCACTTCCTGAGCGGCTGTTGCAACCTCTATATATGTTGGAAAGTCTAATGAAGGCACTATGGATTAAGTTTAAAAGCCTATTTTAATGAGGTACTTACGACAATTTTATTCGACAAATTCATGCATCGGGATGAAAATAGCAGACTGGTGCCTCCGGAGTTCCTGTAAGTGTCTGGCAAACTAGATCGGTTGGGCCGACGCGTCTCATCTTTTTGCGGCGCGATGGCACTTTTGTGTTTGCTGCCTGGATACAGCTTGGCCCAGAGCGCACCACCAGATACCTCACAGCCAATCGAAGCCGCCGGAGGATTTCTTCAGAGAGAGGGCGCGCAGCCAAGGTTTGAGGGCTCAAGCAAGCTCTCCAGTGCAGCGCGAACAGCGATGAACGAAGGACGCATCTTCAGCGTCCCGCATTTTTCCGGGTCTTTTGAGTCACAGGGAAAAGCCTATCCTTTCACCATCGTGGGCGCCAAACCGCAATCGAACGGAACGACAGAGGTTCCGGTACAGATCATTCCTATTTCGCTGTTCTTTGAAGAGTTTGTGGATGAAAGCGGAGCGCCGATCGTCCTTGATCCTGGCCCGATAGTATCGCGAGTACAATCTTCTCCAAATTTCCGCAGCGCCCAGTACGCCACGGGAATGACGCAATTCGCCGATGCCGTTCAGCGCGCGCAGTTCTATGGTGCCGCCGGCAAGGAGTGGCACACGCTTCTGGGCGCCCCACAAATTCTCAAGCCGTTGCGAATCGCGGTGCCTAGAGGGGACGCCAAGGTATATCGCAATCCCAGTACCGGTGTCCTGTATGCAATTGTGGACACAGACTTTTTCCTCTCACAGCTGAATACCATGATCCAGATGGCCAATCTTGCGCCGGACGCACTGTCCATTGCCCTGACCTCCAACGTCTTCCTCGCCCCGCAGAAAGACATCAAGAAATGCTGTGTGCTCGGTTTCCACACATCATTCGACGTAGGCGAGATGGCGCAGGTGAAGTTTAT
>DATCAX010000586.1:0-6449 GCA_036512375.1 Candidatus Angelobacter sp.
ACCCTGCTTTCGTCAATTTCGCATTGCGGATCGACGAAGCCGAACGCCAACGCATTTCGCTGGAAACCAGGAAAGACGCCGCGGGCGCGCGGCCGATTGCCTTCAAAAATTAAAAGGCCGGGAATCGACCCGGCCCATCTCTTTTTTAATACGCGGAATACTAAAAGCTAGAAGCGTGTGCCGCCTGCGACTGGCATGTTGCGATAGCCGCCTTTTTCCTGGCCCATACGCTCCAGGAAAGTCGAAGCCATATCGACGAACTTGCTGCCTTTTTCAACGTATTCAGGCATGCGTTGCCACAGTTCTTCGAACTTCTCAGGATGCTCGGCAGCGAAAGTCGCCACGCCGATTCCAGCAACGGCCAGGCCCGCTGGCCTCCGTCCGGTCAGGAACAGTATTGCCCCCGCTGCAAAAGACCCGATCATTAGCGTTTTCTTCCAATCCATTTGTCCCCCTCCTGAATTGTGTGCTGTGGCTGAAACTCTAACTTACTCTGCACGCTCGTGGAAACTCATCCACTGTTTCTCTACCCGGTTCATTAGAACCGCATTTGGCCCTTTCTGTTGCCCTTGGCCGGACTACGTGAGGATTTCATGGCCGTCCCGACGGCTCGAAGAGCGACTTTGTGGGGTGACTGGCCGGCCACAAGGAAGAGAAAACATGGTGGGTAAGCTGAAGGCAATGAATTACAAGCGCGTCTGCCGTCTCCTTTTCGGCTGTTCAATTTTGTCGTCTTCTGGAACACGCGCGAGCAAACTTACTTTTGCGAAGGCGGGTCGATGAAGACGTAAAGCGCCGTCAGCTTACTGTCCTTCGTTACACCAACGTCAGTGCCGGTAAGCCGCTTAGGGTCATCGGGCGGTCCATACGACCAAGGGAGGCGACCGACGCCATGCATAGATTGTCCTGGCCCACGGACCGAGAACACATAGCCTTCAAACTGCGTGAAAAGGAACTCAACAATGGCATTAATCTTTTCGACGCCCTCATGAACGCCGCCCGGATCGATAAAGACGCCATCCTTATCCCACAGTTCGTCGATTGCCGCGCGACCTGTCCGCGTCTCTTCCGTTGAAGACCTCCAACAAGTTCCGTTCAATCATCTTCTCGACTGATTGTTCCATCTCGTTCTCCGCTGTTTTGACTTGAATGCTGGCTTGGCCTCAAAGGGTTAGGCAAAACTTCTACCAGCAATACGCGGCGGCGTCCACCAGCTACTCGGAGGCAATTCACCTGGCCCCGTGCTTTCCGCCGTTGCCGTTTGTCGATGGAGATGGTTAAAAGAAACGAAAGCTGGCGAGATCCAAAGGTTATAGGCGCGGAACAGAATATTTTGGAAAGGTTAAACCGCTAGGAGAATGGCAACCAAAAAAGAAAGTGGGCGCCGGTATAGGGGCGACGCCCACGTGGGGGTACTGCGTATGTTGTTATTAGAATAGACGCGAGTGAAGTAAAAAAGTTTCGTCGATTGCTGAAATTAACATAACTAAATATCCCAAAGTTAATAGACCTTTGATTACTTTGTAAAACACTAAAAAAACCCCTCGCTACAGGCGAAGGGTTGGAGAGTAAGGAGAGAGAGGAGATACAATCGACAGCTTTACGACATGCGCGAAATCGATTCCCGCATTTGCAAACGTGCCTGGTGAAGTCCAAACTGCGATTCTTTTACGTCCAAGCCGAGAAGATGGGCGATCTTTTCATGAGCGTAGCCTTCAACATCATGGAGGAGGAAAATCATTTTTTCAGTGGCCGGCAATTCCACCACAGCGCGCTCCAGATGAACGCGTTTCACGTTGCCATGGACGCTCTTAGTTTGAGCGCAAACGCTGCTGTTCAGGGTAAGCGTGCCGATCGTGGTAATTTCACGGATTTCTGCCAGGAACGCCTGGTCAATCTGTTCCGTTGTGGGCTCTGCCGATGACGCGAATGCGCGTAAAAATGTATTGCCTGAGAGCTGTTCAGCGGTCATTTCGTTGTCGGTCATCCAAAAAGCCAGGGAGTAAATTCTATGGCAATGCTCACCGTAAATTGCATCATAGTTAGCGGTGCGGGTTTCAACTGCGGTAAGAATTCCCAGGTTGCTGATAACACTCACGCTGCTAGACATTTGACCTACCTCTTTTTTGGCCCGCTGGAGGGTCCCTTTTGATTACCGTCAATCGCTCGACACATAGACTAGAGCAATCGGGATGCCCAAAGAACGCTCCTACCCATCAAGTTTTGCAGTGGAAATTAAGTTGTTGATTCTTAATGCTGAATCGCTGATTTCAGAGAGAAACCGTCGAAATCCACAGGGTGAGAGGATTAAGGCAATTCCTAAGCTGAATATATTTTGTGGTACCCAGATACCACTTATTGCCAACATCGTTCCATCTGTTGATTCTGGGGTTAGGTAAATTTTACCGATCAAGAAGGTTTTGGAAGGGTCGATCACTCAGCGAACCATTAGGACTTCTCGAATACTATCCCGGCCCAGAAAGAATTTGCGGGAGGCGAAGTCCTTGAACAGGTTCTCAATGTGACGGTTATTAAAAATCCGTTGCAGCTTAAAGCCCTGCATGGGCTCAAGTTCGAGGGTATCCTTCTGGACAATATGGTGCCGCGAATAGAGAGATTCCACCCCTGCGTCCTTGGTATGAAAGAAGGCCAGAAGATGTCCCTTGGGCTTCAGCATGGCCTGCAGACGCTCTACCAGGGGCTTTACAAGGCTCTCAGGGAGGTAGTCAGCGACGTCCCAGAACAAAATGGCGTCGAACTGGCCGGCAGGGTAGTCAAGATTCTCAGCAAAGAATTTCGCCGGGTCAATCTGCAGAGAGCCGTCTTCCTGCTTGACCGCGTAATTGGCGTCCTGCGATTCGCTCAGAATGTCTTCATTGAAGACGCGCACACCCATTTCGGTAAGCAGGGCAATGTTGGTGGGTGAGGTTGGCCCCAGATCCAGGACGCACATCTTCTGTTCGCCGGTGCTGCTCAGGTTGCGCATGAATTCGCCCAAACCGATGCAGGTGCGTTTGGTCCGTGGCGCAGATTTCGCGCCCTCCTGAGACTTGGACTCAGAGCTGCCTGCCCCACGGAACCATCGCATTAAGTTGTTACCGGAGGAGCTCACGCTCCCCTAACTCTACCTTATTTACCATCCAAAAAGGAACCCTGCGGGTCTGAGCTGGCGCTATAACTCGTTGCGCTCGAACTCGACCCTGTACTACTTCCAGTGCTCATACCTGCGCTGGCCGCGGCCACCAGGGGCTTGCGGACTTCCACACTCTGGGTTTTCTCTTTGATATCAATGGCGCCCTTGAAGAATGCGCCGTCTTCAATCACGATGCGTTGCGTGCTGACATCACCAATCAACGTACAGGACTTGCGCAGTTCCACGCGTCCGGTCGCGGTAACATTTCCTTCCACCCTGCCATGGACAACGAGATCGCGGGCGGTAATGCCTGCCTTGATTTTTCCGTTGGGACCGATAATGAGACTGTGATCGCGGAGATCGATTGTGCCTTCAATCGAACCATCCAGATAAAGGTCCTCACTGCCCGTGAGTTCACCTTTGATTTGAACTGACTTGCCGATGTGCCCCACGTCCGCGCGATGCGGATCGCTGGCCTTCGGCGTTTCTTTATGTGGTGTGGGAATACTGGGTGCAGCGACGGCAGCTGGCGGGGATACAGGCTGCGCAGGCTGGGTCGGATTCATGCTCATAGGCTTATTGTCTTCAGGACGCGGTTTCCACATTTTCGGCACCTTTTCTTTCGATTGTCGCTCTCTTCAGAGAAAAACAAAACTCGTGTCTGGAACGCCTGTCGCAGATTCAATCAGGGGTCTGATGGCTAGTTTACTGCTGTATTTCAAAATCAAATAGTTACTGTAGTTGTGCGCCGGAAAGGCAATCCCATGCTCATACACGGCATTTTGCTGCCCAAGTTTACGTGTTTACAATAAAGTAAACATTAACTCTTTTGTCACCTCCGTCCAGATCAAACCGCAGCTCATATTTTTCAATGACTTACGGGACCTTAAAAGTTCGCGGCACTCTGGGCAGTTTGGCTGTATGTTTGCTTTTAAGTTATGTGTCGACCAGACGGGATGTCGCGGCGCACGGGCGGAACCGAAACCAGGGGAACAGCGGTTCTGGACGGAAGTCGCGGCCATTGAGCCAATGGGACTGCCTTTCCGAGAGGTCGATAAATGAAGGGGCGGGCTGTAAAGCCGCCTCTTTTTTACTTTCTCACCAAAATCACCAGGATTCGCCCACGAAAATGTAAAATGCAACTAGCTGCTGGTTTTTCAGCGTCTAAGCGAATATCCGTTCTTAATTACTTTTACTTTTATGAGTTACTTCAAGCCCCTCTGGTGCACGACAATACTGTTGATCTCCGCAAGTCTGGCTCTCGCTTTGCAGAGCCAAACAACCACGGACGCCCTGCCGCCTCTCCCGAAGGACCCGAATCAATACGTGAAGGACACAATTCAATACCAGATAGAGGCAGACGCCACTGACCACACGCACTGGCGCTACCGCATCCATCGGGAAGACGACAAAGGAGCGCAGGACCGGGACGTAATTGACACGAAGGATGGGCAGTTAGCTCGCACCCTGCTGATCAATGGCCAGCCTCTAACCGCCGAGCAAAGAGCTGCTGATGAAGCCCGCATGAAAAAACTGGTGGAAGACCCGAGTGAGCGGGCCAAGCGTACAAAACGCGCCAAGGACGATGAAGAGAAGGGGCTGCAGATGCTGAAGGCAATTCCTGACGCCTTTATTTTCAAATACGAGGGCGCCGAGAATGGCCAGTTGAGCCTGTCTTTCTTCCCCAATCCGCACTACAACGCTCCGTCTCGCGAGTTGCAGGTCTTTCGCTCGATGAGCGGCAAAATGTGGATACACCGCGCTGATCGCCGCATGGCGCGTTTGGATGGATCTCTCTTTGAAGACGTCACGTTTGGCTGGGGGCTTTTGGGGCGCCTGAATAAAGGCGGAACCTTTTCCATCACGCAAAGCCGTGTGGGAGATAGACACTGGGAAATTGTGTCGCTCGACGTGAAAATGGTCGGCCATGCTGTTATTTTCAAGAGCATCAATGTAAAACAGCAAGAACGCCTCACCGATTTCCATCGGGTCAGCGACAGCCTGACGATCTCTGAAGCCTACCAGTTGCTGGAAAAGGGCGATGCGCCGGTCTCCGCCGAAAACCGCCCAGCCGCGACAAAGGCTTTAAGCAAGAACTAAGTTACTTAGCGGCGGGAGCCAGCCCAAGTTCGATCAGTGCCTTGGGATTCTTTTCATCAGACGCCACAACGTTGTGGCATGAGCTGCAATCCTGAGTAATCGTCTTGCCGTCCGCACTGGCATGCTGTTCGTCATGGCAGCGGAAGCACCCCGTGAAATCCGTGTGTCCTAGATTATTAGGATAGGTCCCCCATGTGACCCTCATTTCAGGAAAAACATTGCGCTGGTAGACACTGAGCAATGCCTTGCCGCTGTTGGCCACTTCGTCGCGCCGTTGCGTGTAAATCTGCGGATAAGTCTTGCGGTAATAGTCTTCAAAGGCTGCCGGGATCCTGGCGGTTGCATCTTCTCCAGTGGTGTAGGTCTGCTTCAGGAGTTCCAAACCCTGTTTCTTGGCAAAAGGCAGGGTCGGGGAAATATCGCGAAATGACATGGCGCGGTCCATGGCGCGTTCTGGAAGCTGGAAGGTGTGTGCCGGTCGATTGTGGCAATCGATGCACTGCATGGCGCGCAGCTTGCTTTGGTCAGGCTTGGCGCCGGGCGCAGCGTAAATGGTCGCTTTACCAGCCGACGTGTACTCAACATACGGAATGGTCTGCCGGACATCGTCCGAGGCATAGTACCGCAGCGTGACGCCTTCACCCAGGTGCGCACCATGGACGCCGGAGCTGTGCGGCCCACCCGTGCCCAGATGCATCATCAGGACAGTATGCGTGAGCGTGTTCTGCTCGTCTATTCCGTAGCTGGCCAAATCGCGCATGCGATCACCAAAAAACCGGCGCCGCGCGTGGCATGACTCACAAGTCTCCGTGGCGGGACGAAGTCTGTCCAGCGGCTCCGGAATCGGACGAGGGTAACTGTTTAACGCCACGTGGACGACCTGTCTTACTCCATTCACCTTGGCGCGCATGAATCCGCCCGCACCCGGACCCACGTGGCAGCCCACACAGTCCACTTTAGAATGAGCTGACACTTCATATGCGGTGAATTCCGGCTTCATCACGTGACAGGTCGCGCCGCAAAAGTTGGCCGTCTCCATGTATCGGACGCTGCTGTAGGCTAGCTGGCTGGCAATAATGATGTTAAGGAAAGTGGTGATGGCGATGAAAGCCGCGAGCTTGCGCAGCTCCGGATTTCGTGGATCAATGGGCTGAAACTGTGTCGGCGTCTCGCCTTTTTTGCGCATCCTCCACCTGCGCAGATAGATGCCGGCCGG
>DATCAX010000587.1:0-3780 GCA_036512375.1 Candidatus Angelobacter sp.
GCTTCAGGTCGCAGTCTATGCCGGTGCTCCCGCGGCCAACACGGCTTTCCAGATCGGCAAAGAAGAGATTGACCGCCTGGGGCAGGAAACGATGGGCCAATAATCAAGTTTCTGTTGGCATCGCCCTCTTGCTCGTATGTAAAACCTATGTCTCACAAAATATTTATCTAATATTCGTTTGCCACGGTTGTTCTTTGCTTCAACTCTCATTTATTCTGCCAAGCAGTAGTGAATCTTCTTATGTCCGTGTCCAATGAAATGGCTCAAGCGCTGGAAGACCCAGACCCTGCTTCTGCTGGCAGTGATCGGGCCGGGTTTTATTACCGCGAACGTTGATAATGATGCCGGTGGCATCTACACTTACTCGTTCGCCGGCGCGCAGTTCGGTTACAAACCTCTCTTTACCATCATCCCCATGACGCTGGCCCTGATCGTAATCCAGGAGATGTCCGCTCGCATGGGCGCCATCACCGGCAAGGGCCTGAGCGATCTTATCCGCGAAGAGTTTGGGTTGCGGCTCACGTTTGTGATGATGCTGTTCCTGGTGGCGACGAACTTTGCCAACGTGATGGCCGAGTTTGCCGGTGTTGCCAGTTCCATGGAGCTGTTTCATATTTCCAAGTTTATTAGTGTGCCCATTGCGGCCGCTGTGGTCTGGCTGATTGTGGTCAAGGGAAACTACAAGACCGTGGAGAAGGTCTTTCTCACCGCGTCCTTCTTCTATATTGCGTACATCATCGCAGGCGTGCTCGCGCACCCCAACTGGAATGTGGCGGCGTTGAGCACGCTGGAGCCCCCGACCAAAGCGTCGGTATTTCGAATTCCCGGCTACACCTACATGGTGATCGGCATCATGGGCGCAACCATTGCGCCGTGGATGCAGTTCTATCTTCAGGCTTCAATCGTGGAAAAAGGCGTTACCGAGCGCGACTACAAAACCACGCGGATTGACATCCTGATTGGTTCCATATTTGCCGTGCTGGTGGCTGCGTTCATTATCATTGCCTGCGCCGCCACGCTCAACAAGTACGGTCACCCCGTAATCAACGACGCTGCGGACGCTGCACGCGCCCTCGGCCCGCTCGCCGGTAAGTACGCATCCTTGTTGTTCGGCGCTGGACTGTTTAATGCCTCGCTCTTTGCCGCGTCTATTCTGCCGCTATCCACGGCTTACACTGTGTGCGAAGGCCTGGGGTTCGAGTCGGGGCTGGACAAGAAGTTCAGCGAAGCCTCAGTCTTCTACTGGCTCTATACAGCGCTGGTAGGCGCTGGCGCAGCGGTAATCCTGCTGCCGCGGTTTCCCCTGCTCAAGATGCCGGTACTCTCGCAGGTATTTAACGGCGTGCTGCTTCCTTTTGTTTTGATCTTCATGCTGATTCTGATCAACAAGACTAGTCTCATGGGTGAGCACGTAAACTCCAGGTTCTTCAACTGGGTGGCATGGGGGACGGCGGGGGTGATGATCGTGCTCAGCATTCTGCTGGTTTTCCAATAGTCGTTTAATCTTGGGGCCGCAGGCGTCACAACATTCCCTGACAATCGCAAAAATATTTGTGGACCATGAAGCTGAAAATATTCAAACGAGATATCAGTATGCCCCGGCGGATCGTCGGGTTCGGCGTCCTGAAATACAGGCTGGTCGCCTTTCTCGCGGTTTTTGGTCCCGGTTTCATCACCGCCAATGTTGATAATGATCCCGGCGGCATCCTCACGTATTCGCAGGCCGGAGCAAAGTACGGTTACGCGCTGCTGTGGACGCTGATTCCCACCACGATCGCTTTGATTGTGGTGCAGGAAATGGCGGCACGCATGGGCGCGATCACCGGCAAGGGACTGGCTGACCTCATTCGCGAAGAGTTTGGCCTGCGCGCCACATTTTTTGTAATGGTGGTGCTGGGCATCGCCGATTTCGGCAACATCATGGCGGAGTTTGCCGGACTAGCTTCCGGCATGGGGATATTTCACGTCAGCAAATATCTGGTGGTGCCCGTGGGTGCGGCCATCGTCTGGTTTGTCGTTGTCCGCGGATCGTACAAGCCGGTGGAGCGGATCCTGATTTTATTTTCTTTGATCTACTTCACCTATCCCATCTCCGCGCTGCTGGCGCATCCTGACTGGCACCAGGCTCTGAAAGACACGTTTGTTCCCCAGATCAACAATCACGCTGACTACATTGTGCTGGTGGTAGGCCTGGTGGGAACAACCATCACCCCGTGGATGCAGTTTTACCTGCAAGCATCGATCGTGGAAAAAGGCATTGGCAAGCGGCAGTATGCGCTTTCACGCTGGGACGTGGTGCTGGGCTGCATTGTCACGGACGTGATTGCATTCTTCATCGTGGTAGCATGCGCCGCGACGCTTTATGTGAACGGCAACCACAACATCACAGATGCTGCCGACGCCGCACTGGCCTTGAAACCGCTCGCCGGCAAATGGGCGTCGTTGCTCTTTGCCGTGGGACTGGTCAACGCCGCGATGCTCTCCGCGGCGATTCTTCCGCTGGCCACGGCTTACAACATCTGCGAAGGCCTGGGCGTGGAATCAGGCGTGAACAAAAAGTTTTCTGAAGCGCCCACCTTCTACTGGATCTATACCTTCCTGATCGTCGGTGGCGCAGGCTTCGTTTTGATTCCGCACCTGCCTCTGATCAAACTGATTCTTTTTTCCCAGGTGGCAAATGGCGTTCTTCTGCCCTTTGTCCTCATCTTCATGCTGAAACTGGTGAACAAGACCGATCTGATGGGGACCTACAAAAACTCGGCCCTGCAAAACGTGATTGCCTGGGGCACCAGCGCGATCATGATTGGCTTGACCATCGCGCTGATCTGGACCCAGATCACGGGCCAAGGCTAGAGCAACTTGCCCGCGCTGATGTCTTTTACCAAACGCACATCGGCTTCAAGGAAATCGTAAGTTGGAAGCTCTTTGCGATCGATCCAGCGCACGTCGTGAAAGATGCGATTCTCGATCTCATTCTTAAACTGGTCAACACGGTAGAAGTAAAGTTCGAGCGAAGCGCCGTTGGCATAAGTGTGCTGGATGGCTACGATCTTGCGTCCGATTACGGCATCAATGCCCAGTTCTTCTTCCAGTTCACGATGGAGCGCGTCTTTCAGATCTTCATCGCGCTCCACCTTGCCGCCGGGAAACTCCCACTTAAGCGGCATGGCCTGATCTTCTGTCCGCTGGCAGATCAGGATTTTTTCTTCGCGGATGATTAATGCAGCCACTACCTGCTTCATTTTTGTCGCTCGACTTTAACCACAAAGGTCACGAAGGAACACAAAGAAAATCGATCCTTACAAAATACCTTTGTGTACCTTCGTGTTTAAGTTCCTTCCGCCCGGGCCAAAGTTGATTTGGCGCGATCGATTCGCCGCAATCCCGGCGGCGCAGCAAACATCTCCGGATGAATCGCCGCGGCTAGCGCATGCAAGCCCTGGATCAGCGTACTGGCCGGCGTATTCAGAAACAAGGACGCCCATGAGCAGTCTAGATCATCCGTCCCGTTGCCAGAGAGTTTCGCCCAACAAGTTCGCCGCTCCGATGAAATCGCCGACCTGCGTTTTGCTAATGCAAAGGAAGCCGCACTTCATGATCGCCTGCTTGAGGATGTGGCCTCTGCTCGTAGCGAACAGCAGAGTGTGGAAGAACTACTTGCAAGGGCGGAAGAAGCAGACTTTGAGCTTCGGCGGCGTTGGTCAGCAGAGTGGAGCGCGCTCCGAGCCACCCCACTGTCCCCTGCAGAGATGAGGGAGTGGATGCAATCGCGTCAAATAG
>DATCAX010000588.1:0-3357 GCA_036512375.1 Candidatus Angelobacter sp.
ATGGTCGCGTTGGCTTATCTGCCGATATTCTGGGCGATCCCAACGGAGATTCTGAGCGACACCGCGGCTGCAGGTGCGGTGGGAGTAGCGAGCACGATCGCGAATATTGCGGGCTTCCTCGGGCCGTCGGCGTTTGGGTACCTGCACACGCGAACTGGGTCGCTGGCGAGCGGGTATACGGCGATGGCGGTGTGTTGGGCGGCGTCGGGGGTGCTGATGCTGATGATTCCGGGGCTGCGGCAGAAGGCGCGGCATGCAGGTACCGAGGCGCAGCTATCTGCGGAGAAAAATCGGCGATTCTGAGTAGGGCGACTACAAGGTAACTGCCGGGGGGGCCGAGGTTGTGCGTCAACGGGAAGTAGCTTCAAATCTGGTCGAGGTTTCGTGTTCCGAGCGAACGACCGCCAATCCGGAAGTTTCCCCCAAAACTCTTCTTAAGCGATCGCCCGTAGCACAAAATCAGCACAGCTTCTGACTGCGCTGAAAATCGCGATGGCGAACGGGATGCCGGTTCGCGGCGACGCCAAAGTTCCCGGAGGGAACGCCCGAAAATAGCCCGGAATGGAGCGCAGCACAGAAGCCGGGCGCAAGCTGCAAGATCAGAGGCGGCGACAAGTGAGCCCTCGCAGCAGGCGGTGGGCGCGCATGAAAGTCATTGCGTGCGTTGAGGTTTGGGTGGTATCAATCACGAGGGTCGGCATTTCTTCCCCGAATCTCACCTTTCCTACTGGGCCAAAATCCGAACATCAAGACAAGGACCACGAACGTATGTGTGGAATCATTGGAGTCTTTTCGCGCCGGGGCCCTGTGTCCCCGGCGGTGCTGGAACGCGCCACGATGAGCATGTACCACCGCGGCCCGGACGGCCAGCGACAGTGGGTTTCATGCGATGGGAAAGTGGGACTGGGTCACGCGCGGCTGAGCATCATCGATCTCTCGACCGGGGACCAGCCGATCGCCAGCGAAGATGAGCGGACGCGAATCATCGTGAACGGGGAGTTCTACGGGTTTGAGACAATTCAGAAGGAACTCGAGAGTCGAGGACACCGACTGCGGACGCGGTCGGACAGCGAGATCGCTCTGCACCTCTACGAGGACTTCGGAACGCAGTGCCTGCATCACCTTCGGGGTGAGTTCGCGATGGTGATCTGGGATCAGACGCGGCGGCAGTTGATGGCGGCGCGAGACCGGTTCGGAATCAAGCCGCTCTTCTACGCGTGGCACGAGGAGAAGCTGTACCTGGCGTCCGAGGTGAAGGCGCTATGGGCCGCGGGAGTCCCGGCGCGCTGGGATGAGCACGGGGTGTACAACTCCGTGTCGATGTGCGGCCACATGGGAAGGACGCTGTACGACGGCATCTTCCAGATTCCGCCGGGCCATTTTCTGATTGCTACCGAGAAGCATGTGCAGCTGAACCAGTACTGGGATTTCGACTACCCAACGAAGGAAAACAACAAGCCGAAGCTGCGCGACGAGGAGTATGCGGAAGAGTTTCGCGCAGCGCTGGAAGAGGCTGTAAAGATCAGACTTCGCGCGGACGTACCGGTGGGCGTATATCTGAGCGGCGGGCTGGACTCGTGCGCAGTGCTTGGACTTGCCGCGAAGCACCATCCTGGAGCGGTGAAGGCGTTCACACTGACGTTTGAGCAGGCTGCTTACGACGAGGGGCCGATTGCCAGGGAGATGGCGGCGCTGGCCGGAGCGGAGTTCCATCCGATTCCGATTGTGCAGCGGGACCTGGCAGACAACTTTGCCGACGCCATTGCGCAGGCCGAGACGCTGTGTGTGAATGCGCACGGAGTTGCCAAATACCTGCTGAGCCGAGCCGTGCGTGACGCGGGCTACAAGGTGGTGATTACCGGCGAAGGGTCAGACGAGATTCTGGGCGGGTATCCGCACTTCCGGCGCGACATGCTGCTCTACAACCGTGAAGGGCAGGACGAGAGCGCAATTGCGGAGTTGCTTGCCTGGCTGGACCAGCAAAACACGGTGTCGCGGGGATTGCTGCTGCCTGACGGCGAGATTGGGCCCATGGACTCGGTGAAGCGAATTCTGGGCTACGCTCCCTCCTGGATTGAGACGTTTTCGAGCAGGCAGGTAAAGATGCGGCCACTGTTGGATGCAGGGCTGCAGGAGAAGTACGGTGCCTCGGAAGGCAACTACGGGATATTGGACGAAGTGGACATACGACGACAATTGAAGGGACGCGATGAGCTGAACCAGTCTTTGTATCTTTGGTCGAAGACGGCGATGGCGGGTTACATTCTGACCATGCTCGGGGACCGGATGGAGATGGCGCATTCGATTGAGGGGCGCGTGCCGTTTCTCGATCACAAGGTGGTGGAGACGATTGTTCGCCAGCCAATTAACCAGAAGGTTCGCGGCATGACCGAAAAGTTTGTGCTGCGCGAGGCAGTGAAAGACGTGATCACGGATACGGTTTACCGGCGTCAGAAGCATCCATTTCTCAGCCCGCCCGCGACTCTGAGTCCGGAGGACACCTTCAATACCTATGTGCAGGACATTCTGCGCGGGCCGGTACTGAAGGCACTGCCGTTCTTTGACCAGAAGAAGGTTGTAGCGCTGCTGGACGCGCTGCCAGGGATGGATACGGGAGCTCGGACGGCAAACGACCAAATTCTGATGCTTCTGGTGAGCATGTGCGCACTGGAAGAGCGATACGGGTTGACAGCGTAAAGGGCGGCGCAGAATCCCAATGTGTGCGAGTTCCGAGCGAATCATCGCCGACTCGTCCCCAACCCCCGGCTGGGCGTTCCCGCCGGTGCCGAAGCCCGCGCCGGGGAAGGCGAACGGATGGCATAGGGAAGAGTGGGCCACAATCTCCCGGAACTGAAAATCTGCCGCTTATTGCCAGCAACGACAAGGCAGGAAGTAAGACAGAGAGGAAGAGAGCTTGGCTACGGGACGGTTTCGATTGATAGCTCTCGATGAACCTAGCGGCGTGCAGCGACTCCGGAATGCCTGCGGCTAGTTTGTTTCATGGATACCGGCGGCAAGCTAGAGATCTGGGGAAGCGCTGAGAACATGCGCAACATAGCGCAAGACAGACCGCGCTTGCGAGACTTCCGGAATTGCAATGCTGCCGAAGGATAGTTATCGCTATCACTTTGGCTTGGGGAGTCCAATCCGACGGCGGAGTTCGTCGAAGCGCGGATCAGAATGGAGATTGTCGAGGCGCTCATCCACCGTGAGATACGTTAGTAAATAGGATCGCTCCTGATAAGCGCGATCGAGCCAGACAAATGCCTCATCCTTTTCTCCCAGTCCCGCATAAATAACTGCAAAATTGTAAGGAGCGACGTATTGGTGAACCGAAAGTTCATTGAGATGTTCGAT
>DATCAX010000589.1:0-5284 GCA_036512375.1 Candidatus Angelobacter sp.
ATCTTGCTGACCTCAGGGCTGATGTGTGCCAGGAGGGTGGTCTTTGACAACAGAAGCTGCTAGCTCCTGGCTGCTGGCGATTAGCCAAAAGGCTGGTGCTGCGTACATGGCAGTTGCAAGGGCTTACGGCCCTCTGCCGACCAGAAGGTTGCAACCGGTGGTTGATAAGTGGAATTCGACAAGATTCGACAGCTAAGAAACAAGAAAAAAGGCCATCGACAGCCTTTCGACAGTACTGTCGAATTGCAGTTCGCCTTTTGTTTGCAACAAAACGTCTATGGGGGGTGGGGGTCTGGCTGAAGGACGCAGGCAGAGGGCCGTAAAGTTGGCTTCGCCGCTTTAGGTCCTTCATTCGCGGCAAAGGCGGCCGCTCTTTCAGGATGACGTGTTTGAGGCGCGGCGATTTTTGCGCCGTGTGGCGTAAGGACATCGGGTGATCGGGACATCGGGTGATCCGGTGATCGGAAAAACAAAAACCTTACCGCGGAGACGCGGAGACGCGGAGACGCGGAGAACAGCCGAGAGCAGCGGAGATCGATCATGAGGCTTGATTGACCTGGATTTTAAAATTGCTGCGCCGATTCCCGTACCTGCGCCGCATTCCCGCTCGCGTGGTGGGCGTTGGATTCCGGCCGGAGCACATCAGGACAGCAGCGCAGGAAAAGGTGAGTTGATCGAATGTCCTCTCTAACAAATATCTGGGCCGATGGTAT
The DNA here is from genome assembly GCA_036512375.1 of Candidatus Angelobacter sp. Lineage (GTDB taxonomy): Bacteria > Acidobacteriota > Terriglobia > Terriglobales > Acidobacteriaceae > Angelobacter. The sequence continues at coordinate 714 of DATCAX010000589.1, forward strand.
GGGCTCTATCGTACCGATGAAATGTTTGAAGAATGCAAAGATAAATCGCGAAAAAACTTTGGCATTTCCTGCGAGTCTTTGTCACGATTCGATGAGATTCATTTAATATGCATCCGTGGCTATACGTGAGATTCATGTGACGGGATATCGGTCAGTACGCAATCTGCGCCTGCACCTGAGCCAGATCAACGTGCTGACCGGCGCGAACGCTACGGGCAAGACCAACCTTTATAACTCCGTCTTCCTGCTGGCCAAGGCGGCCGCCGGCGGATTTGCCCAGGTGATCGCCGAAGAAGGCGGCATGCCTTCAGTGTTGTGGGCCGGGGCGCGCAAGAACCGGTCGATGGGGACCATCCGCATGGAAGGCGTGCGCATGACGCTGGGCATCAAGACGGACACGTTTTCTTACGAGATGGTCTGCGGCCTGCCGAAACAGGGTTCGGGAGAGAAGTCGGCATTTGCGCTTGATCCGGAAGTGAAAGAAGAGCGCGTCTGGATGGAAGCGCCCCACGGACTCAAGGTCACCTTTTTTGAGCGCTCACCCAAAGGCGCATGGATTCTGGACAACGATGAGCGGCTGGCCGACTATTCCGGCGAGTTGCTGCCCACTGAATCCGTGCTGTCGCAGCTGCGTGAGCCGCATCTTTACCCTGAGCTGTCTTCGTTGCGTACGGAGATGAGCCGCTGGCGCTTTTATCACCACTTCCGTACCGACGCTGAGTCTCCGTTGCGCCATCCGCAAGTGGGCGTGCGTACGCCGGTGCTGGCGCATGACGGACGCGATCTGGCGGCGGCGCTGCAGACCATCAATGAAGTCGGGCAGTCGCAAGACCTGCATGAGGCGATACGCCAGGCGTTTCCCGGCGCGTCACTCGAGATCGAACATGATGAAGACAATGGCATGTTTGCCGTGCTGCTGCGGATGCCAGGACTAAGGCGTCCACTGCGCGCGCGCGAACTTTCCGATGGGACACTGCGATATTTGTGTCTGCTGGCGGCGCTGTTGAGTCCGCATCCGCCGTCATTGCTGGCGCTGAATGAGCCGGAGACGAGCCTGCATCCGGACTTGCTGGAGCCGCTGGCCAAGCAACTGGTGAATGCAGGGAAATACTCGCAGCTTTGGGTAGTGACGCATTCCCAGCGGCTGGCGGAGCTGGTGGAAAAGTTTTCTGGCGAATCTCCCATCAGTCTGGAGATTACCGGCGGTGAAACCCGCGTCCAGGGCCAGCGGATGGTTGAAGACAGCGAAGAGGAAGCAGGGTAGGGAAACCGGTTATTGGTATTTGGCTCTTGGCTTTGTATTCTGGCGTTGGAGATGGGCTAAAGCGACAGATTTCATTCTTCCTGGCGGCGTCGCCGACCACACCAACTCCTGGCGTTTGGCCTGTGAAAATCAGCGGCTGTTCTGCTGCTCTCTCAGTTTCATAAAGTACTCCATCGCATTCCCAACGCAATTCTCTAAAGGGGCAAGTTAATGTAGTGGCAGCCCAGTGCGTTAGCGCTTGCGCCGTGCTCACACTCCCGCTATCGAGCCCCATCACTGTTGCGTCTGCCCTTGCAGGAGGATTGGGCGATCTTCGACGTCCCAAGCATCGTGAAGAATCAGATTGTACCCCGCCTCGAGAAAAAGTGGCTGAGTCTGCTTCAGGCAAGAGAAACCCACATACAACCACGCACCGACTAACTTAAGCCCTGCGTGAGGCCGGCTGGCGCACCAGGCGCAGAAAAACCGCCCGTTGCAATCAGCACTCGGGCGGTTTGGAGCCAAGCGACAGAAACTACAGATAACGCTCTCTCGATATCTCCGGCACGGCTGGAGCAGGGATCGTCTGGGCGCCTTCTTCCGGGAAATCCGGGAGCGGCGTTTCCAGTGCGACCTTCAATACCTGGTCCATGTTGTCCACGAAATGGACCTTCATCTGGCCGCGGATATTTTCCGGCACCTCAGCAAGGTCTTTTTCATTTTCTTTGGGGATAATTGCTTCTTTAATTCCGGCGCGCAGTGCGGCGAGCAGCTTTTCTTTCAGCCCGCCGATGGGCAGGACCTTGCCGCGCAGCGTGATCTCGCCAGTCATAGCGACATCTCGACGCACGGGAATCTTGCTCAAGGCGCTGGAAATGGCCGTCGCCATGGTGATTCCGGCCGAGGGGCCGTCTTTGGGGATGGCGCCTTCCGGCACGTGAATGTGAATATCGAAGTTGCGGTAAAAGTCCTTGGGGATGCCGAGTCGCACGGCGCGTGAGCGCACGTACGACATGGCTGCATGCGCCGACTCCTGCATCACGTCACCCAACTGGCCGGTGATGGTGAGCTTGCCTTTGCCGTCTACGATTGCGACTTCAATGCTCAGAATCGAGCCGCCGACTTCTGTCCACGCCAGTCCGGTAACCAGGCCGATTTCGCTCTTCTCATTGGCCAGCGTGTCACGGAATTTAGTAACGCCCAGGAACTCGTTCACTTTGTCGGCAGTCAAAGCCGCGGTGTACGTGAGATCTTTTACCACTTTGCGCGCCACCTTACGGGAGATGTTGCCGATTTCGCGCTCCAGGTTACGGACGCCGGCTTCACGCGTATAAGACTTGATGATCTCGCGCAGAGCATCGTCGCCGAACGTAAGCTGTTTTTCCGTCAGACCGGTGGCCTCACGCTGCTTGCGCACCAGGAACTGCTTGGCGATTTCGACTTTTTCCAACTCGGTATAACCGTGCAGCCGGAGAACTTCCATGCGGTCCTGCAATGCGGCGGGAATGGTGTGCAGCACGTTGGCCGTGGCGACGAAAAAAACCTGAGACAAATCGTATTCGACGTCAAGGTAATGATCCTGGAACATCCAGTTCTGCTCGGGGTCGAGAACTTCAAGCAGCGCCGATGACGGGTCGCCGCGGAAATCAGAAGCCATCTTGTCCACTTCGTCGAGCATGAAAACCGGGTTCTTGGTGCCGGCTTTCTTCATCATCTGGATTATCTGGCCGGGCAGGGCACCGATATAAGTCCGGCGATGCCCGCGGATTTCAGCTTCGTCGCGCACGCCGCCCAGCGACATGCGAACAAACTTGCGGCCCGTTGCCTTTGCAATCGACATGCCAAGCGACGTCTTACCAACGCCAGGAGGTCCGACAAAGCAGAGGATCGAGCCTTTGGGATTTTTTACCAGCTGACGTACAGCCAGGAACTCAAGGATGCGGTCTTTGATCTTTTCCAGACCGTAGTGGTCCTGGTTCAGAATTTTTTCTGCGTGCTCAATGTTGCGGATCTCTTTGGATTTCTTCTTCCAGGGCACGGCCAGCAGCCAGTCAAGGTAGTTGCGCGACACTGTGGATTCAGCCGACATGGGCGGCATGGCTTCCAGCTTCTTCAATTCCTGGATGGCCTTCTCATGGACTTCCTTCGGCATGCCAGCGGTGTCAATCTTCTTTTTCAGCTCGTCAAACTCGCTCTTTTCGCCGCGTCCCAGCTCTTTCTGGATGGCCTTGATCTTCTCGTTGAGGTAATACTCTTTTTGCGCGCGCTCCATCTGGCGCTTCACGCGCGTCTGGATGGTGCGGTCCATGTTGAGCTTCTCAATTTCGATATCCAGCACGTCAGCAATGCGGTTGAGCCGCTCCGCCGGATCAAAGATCTCAAGCAGTTCCTGTTTTTCCTCGATGGAAAGTTGCAGGTTCTGGGCGATGGTATCGCTCAGCTTGGCCGGGTCGCTCATGCCGGTAATGATGACTGGCTCAAGATTCAGCGACTGGCAGAGCTTCACATACTGGTCAAAAAGATTGTGCACCCGCTGCATGGCCGCTTTCAGAATTTCGCTGGGATCAGGGGGATACTTTACGGTGCGGACTTCGGCTTCAAAATAGCCGTCAACGTTGGTGAGCTTCAGAATCTTGCCGCGCTCCACGCCTTCCACCAGCACCTTGATATTGCCGTCGGGCAGCTTCAGGTTCTGGACGATATTGGCGATGGTGCCAACCTGGTAAATTTCACCCGGTTTGGGCTCGTCAATGCTGGCATCGTGCTGGGTGGCCAGAAAGATCTTGCGGTCAGAGGCAAGAGCCTCTTCCAGGGCACGCACGCTGGACTCGCGGCCCACGATAAACGGGGTCATCATGTACGGGAAAATGACCACATCGCGTATGGGCATCATCGGGAGCTTACGAGTTTCGAATTTTTCCTTGATTTGGGTCACTGATTCGCCTTTTTAAGTCAGTTTGCGTGGATAGTTTCTTCTATCTTCCTACTTTTAAGATTATCACGCAAGGCAAGCGGCTGTGACTAGAGTATTTCTGTGAGCATCCGGAAATCCTGATCAATGGAATCAATGGGTTAACCAGAGAAGCGCGCTGCCGGAGCCGATTTCCAATGTCTCGATTTACAGATTGTCTCGCTGTCATGATTTCTCCGGCCTCCTGATCCCTGCTGTCTTGATTTCTCGATCTCCGCTTGCCTGCTCTCGATCCTCCCGATTCCAGAGGTGCGCCTCCCTCAGCCACGATTCTCCGATTTCCTGATTCCCCGATGTCCCGATCCCTGCCTACCCCCTCCCCATCCATCCCACCGCACCCCATGTCATCCCAGAACG
>DATCAX010000590.1:0-9241 GCA_036512375.1 Candidatus Angelobacter sp.
CAGCGAAGTTTGGCACCGCGCCTTCATTCCGGAATTCCACCAGGTGTTTGCCTATCTTGATGCGGTCGCCGTGCTTCAAGGTCGCCTTGCCCACGCGCTCATTGTTGACGTAGGTTCCATTCAGCGATCCCAGGTCTTCTACAACGTAATAATCCTGGTCCCATGAGATCTTGGCATGGTGGCCGGAGACGGCAAGATTGTCTATCTGAACGCTGTTGTCCGGCAAGCGGCCGATCGTGGTTGCCGCCTGCGACAGCAAGACTTCTTTCAATACCTGGTCATTCTGCTCAAATCTCAGATAGAGTTTTGCCACTGCGGACCTCCGAAAAACAACTTATTCAAGATGCTTTGATACCACGGCCGGTCAACGATCCGCACTAGCAGGCAGGTAATATTGTCATCGCCGCCGCCGTCTCTGGCTGCCTTCACCAAATCACCGCACACCTGTTCCAGCCCGCGCGGGCCCTGCACGATCTTTAAAATCTCTTCATCCTGCACATAGCGAGTAAGCCCGTCTGAAACCATCAATAGAATGTCGCCGGGCATGGCTAACAGGTCTTCACTATCCGCCTCAACGACTTCTTCCGATCCCAGGGCGCGCAGGATAATGTTCTGCATTTCTGATTGCTGCGCCTGCTCTAGAGTGATGTATCCGCGGCGCACCTGCTCCATTACTAACGAGTGGTCCTGTGTGAGTTGCTGAATCGCGCCCTGGCGAACCAGGTAAATCCGGCTGTCGCCTACATGCGCGATGGCGAGCGAGTTGCCGCGCACCAGCGCCGCAACAATGGTCGATCCCATGCCGCTGCGGCCGTTGTGTTCCTGCCCGGCCTGAAAAATTCTCTTGTTCGCCAGTTGGATTGCATTGGCCAGGCTCAGGGCTCCCGAGGAACCGTTTTGTCCATTCACAAATGGCATGCCCGCGGATGGCGCTTGCTTGCGGAAATAGTCCAGGAGAATATCCACACCCATCTTGCTGGCGACTTCGCCGGCAGCCTGTCCGCCCATGCCGTCACACACCACAAAGATGCCATGGCGCGAATCGAAGCCGAAATTGTCTTCGTTATTCGTGCGCACGCACCCGACGTCGGTTTTGCCGGCAACTTCCACCGCAAGCGCCATATGTGGGTCCCGTGTGACCTCGAAAGAGCCTCTTTTTTTTCCGTTCGAAACCATTATCCTGTTTTCAAAGCGATCTGTGGGGGAATTCAATATTGCTGGAGGAGATTCGCGCCTTTACCTGGGGATTTGGGCGAATTTTACTAACGTTATTCAGTGATTTGCAAGTTACCGCCAGGTAGACGGCTCAGCCGCCAATGTGGACCATGCTGCGGGAAGGCTTGATAAATCCAGCTTCGCCGATGTGATGGCGGGCTTCTTTCTGGTCGACCACTGACCGAACGTAATCAGTTAATTCACTGTCACTGGCGCCGCGATACATCCGGCCGGCCATGTCATGGTCGAGCAGCGAAAAAAGGCATGTACGGATCTTGCCATCGGAGGTGAGACGCACGCGCGAGCAGTGTCCGCAGAAAGGGTGTGACACTGGCGCAATGATGCCGATCTCGCCTTTGCCATCGTCGAAGGTATAGCGCCGTGCGGTTTCGCTGGGTTCATTCGGAAGCTGGCGCACGGGACGGAACTCATTGAGTTTTTCCAGAATTTCGTCCATCGGAACCACTACTTGCGGCGACCACACGCGGTCTTCTTCCAGCGGCATGAACTCGATGAAACGAACGATTACGCCTTCCTCACGGGAGAAGCGGGCAAACTCGACGATCTGATCTTCATTGAAGCCGCGCAGAAGAACGCAGTTGACTTTGACTGGCTCCAACCCGGCACGCTTGGCCGCACGGATGCCGGCAAGCACACTGTCATAGCCGTTTGGAACACGAGTGATGCGGGCGAATTTCTCTGCATCGACGGCGTCCATGCTAATGGTGGCGCGCCGCAAGCCTGCCTCTTTGAGCGGCTGTACCAGTTCGGCGAGCAAATGACCATTGGTGGTGATCGCCAGATCGAGTTTTTCGCCATCGAGCGTGCGCAGGTCAGACAGGTTGCGGACAAAATCCACCAGGCCGTTACGCAGCAGAGGCTCGCCGCCGGTGAGCCGCACTTTTTCGATGCCAGACCCAACAAAGATTCGAACGAGGCGGAGGTAATCGGCAAAAGGAAGCTCAGAGTATTGCGCGCCTTCATTGCCGGTGCGGCAATAGACACACTTGTAATTGCAGCGGTCAGTGATGCTGACGCGGAGGTCAGTAATAAAGCGCCCGTGTTTGTCCTGAAGCCGCATATGCTTCGTCGCCGATTCAATTGCAAAACTGGCCGCGCTGATTAATTTGCAGGGAAAGAAAAGGGGGGAAATACGCCGGAGCGTGTTTCGGTTCCTTTCCAATACGGGAGGCCCAGGCGTTTCCGCTCCAGACCCTCGTCCTTGCATTCTCAGCAAGGAGCCGCCACATTGGCCAGGTATTCCTCAGGCCGGGTGTGGTCGGAACCTATGCATGCATTATAAAGAGGAATCAGAGCGGGTGCACCCTAAATGTTTTCGTGCGACCAGCAGGTTGACCGGCTCACAGCCACAGAATCATCAAGACATCGTCAACGTAGTCCGTGCCTATCTTCAATGAGTTCGGCTCGATTCCGTAGCCTTTAAATCCCAGAACTTCATACAGCCTTTGCGCGGGCAGGTTGGCAGAGGCGACCAGGGTGATCTGCTCCAGGCCGCCAATGGCTCTTGCCCGGCGAACAATTTCTTTCATCAGGGCGCTGGCGACGCCTTTGCCGCGCGATTCGGGCCGCACGTAAACGCCCCAGATGTGTCCTTTGTGGCGCTCTTTGTTGTGTGCGTAGCGATAAAAACCCGCTGTGGCAGCGAGCCTGCCGTCTTCAAACCATCCGACAACGAAATTGTTCGCGGGATCGTTCTTGCTCAGGCGATCTCTGGCCATGTCGACCGTTGTCGTCAGGTGCTCTTCGGCAGAGTCGGCGAAGGCTGGCGAATCGTTACGAAGCGCTTCAAGGCGCAGATGCCAGAAGGCATCGGCATCATCGACGGTGAGAAGGCGGATGTTCATAGTAGCAGTCAGCACTCAGCCGAAGGAGCGATTGGCCGTTGGACAAACCTCTTTATCTCAGAGGTTGCCAGGGACGCAAAGAAGAAGAAAAATCTGAGCTCCCAGTCGCTTCGCGAACTTTGCGCCCGTTGCGGTTACGTTCCCGGGCTGAGCGCCGACTGCAGAGCTCACATCCCATCGTAATTCGGGCCGCCGCCACCCTCGGGCGGGACCCACGTGATGATCTCGTAGGGATCCATGATGTCGCAGGTCTTGCAATGCACGCAGTTCGAAGGATTCAGATGGATCACTTTTCCCTTCGGCGCTGACGCGTCTTCTTCCATTTCATACACGTTGGCGGGACAGAAATTCTGGCACGGATTGCCGAATTCCGTGACGCAGCGCGTGTTGCAGATATTTGTATCAGCAATAATCAGGTGCGAAGGCTGGTCTTCTTCATGCTTTGTGCCGGAGTGATAAAGATCGGTCAACTTATCAAACGTGAGTTTGCCGTCGCCCCTGGCTTTGCCGAGCATATGCGCGCGATTGCCACCGTCAGCAGGCAGCTGGTCCAGGTGCTTCATACGTGTATGGCCAGGGTGCGCGGGATAAACGGCATGCGCGCCGCGACCGCCGGTAAGCTGCTGCAAAGCAGTATGCAACAGACCGGAAACCAGTCCGTTTTCAAAGCCCTGATGGAAGTTGCGCACCTCCCACAACTCGTCTTTGATCCAGCTGGCATCCACGCTCTCTTTGTATTGCTTGAGCCGGGCATCAGTGAAATTGTTTTCCAGCAGTGCGGCAAAAGCCGTTTCGGCAGCAAGCATACCGCTCTTGATGGCCAGGTGAATTCCTTTGAGGCGCTGCGAGTTGAGAAAGCTGGCTGAGTCACCGACGATCATCCAGCCATTGCCAGCCAGAGGCGGCATGGAATACCAACCGCCATAGGGAAATGTTTTGGCGCCATAGCGGATCATCTTGCCGCCGCGCAGCAGCCCGGCAATCAGAGGATGAGTTTTGAACGCCTGTAATACGCGCTGGGGATCAAGACGCGGATCCTGGTAGTCAAGGCTGGTGACATAGCCGAGCGAAACGATGTTGTCTTTCGATCCGTAAATCCAGCCGCCGCCGTATTCTTTTGTAGTGAGCGGCCAGCCCATCAGGTAAATTACCTGACCTTCTTTGATCGCGCCGGAAGGAACTTCCCACAATTCCTTTACGCCGATGCCGTACACCTGCGGGTTGAGGCCCTTCTGCAAATCGTATTTGCCAACGAGTTGTTTGGTCAGCGATCCGCGCGGGCCTTCGGCCAGAACCGTGATCTTCGACTTCACGTCATAGCCAGGTTCAAAGTTAGATTTCTTCTGGTTCTGCTTGTCCACGCCTTTATCGTCGGTGCGAATGCCGATAACACCATCGCCTTCGGTGAGCAGTTCTGAGCCGGCAAAGCCGGTGAAGACAGTGATGCCGGCCTGTTCGACTTTTTCTCCCAGCCACTTCACGAAGCGGTTGATGGAGATCACATAATTGCCGTGGTCCTGCAGCGGTGGCGGCGTAAGCGGCAGGCGGTGCTCACCTTTTTCCGTGAGAAAGTAAACTTCTTCGTGCGTGACTTCGGCGTCGAGCGGCGCTTCATCGCGCCAGCCGGGAAGAAGCTCGTCCATGGAGCGAGGATCGAGCAGCGCGCCAGAGAGGGAATGCTGACCAAGTTCGCGGGCTTTTTCCAGAACGTTGATGTTCTCTTTACTCAACGGCGCTTCAGGATTGCGGCGGTTATGGCGATCGATCAACTGTGCAAGGCGCAGCGCACAGGCCAGCCCGGCGGGGCCGCCGCCAACAATGGTGACGTCCGCTTCCATCTGCGGACGCTCGATTCCTTCAAGAGGTTTGCGGAAAAATAGCATTTAGCACTTAGCCTTTAGCACTTAGCAAGAGATTGAACCGCACGGACGCAAAGATCGCAAAGGAATCGGAACTCAAATCTTCCTTCGTCGTTTCGGGTCCTTGGCGGCTTTTGCGGTGAAAAACTATCCGCCCGACTTCGCTTTCTTCACTTCTTCCGTCAGCGCGGGCAGAATATCAAACAAGTTTCCGACGACGCCGAAATCGGCAATTTCAAAGATCGGCGCTTCCGCATCTTTATTAATAGCGATGATGCTGCGAGAGCCCTTCATCCCCACAATATGCTGAATGGCTCCGCTAATGCCGACCGCCAGATAGAGTTTGGGTGAAACGGTCTGGCCGGAGCTGCCGATCTGGCGATCCATGGGAAGCCAGCCGGAATCGCAGATGGGACGGGATGCGGCGATCTCGCCGCCGAGGGCATCCGCAAGCGCTTTGGCCAGCTCGATGTTTTTCTGTTCTTTAATCCCACGACCAACAGAAACGATAATTTCAGCCTGCGTGAGATCGACGGCCTGCTTGGCTTCTTTGAAAGGATCTTCAGCCTGGTTGCGTTGCACGCCGTCGGCAATGTTGGGATTCACGGTTTCAACGGGAGCGGCGGAGGCGCCGGCTTCTGCCTTGTCTCCGCGGAAAGCGCCTGCCTGGAACGTTACAAAATGCGGCGCTGGGCAGGCGAAGGAAACGTCGGCGGCGAACTTGCCCTGGAACATCTGCCGGGTGAAGACCAGCTTGTCACCATCTTTGCGAAAGCCGACGGCGTCACTGATCAAAGTGCGCTGCAGCGCCGTGGCCAGTTGTGGAGCGAAGTCGCGCACCTGGTAGGTGTGCGGCATCAGAACCAGCGTGGGTTTTTTCTGGTTGATGAAATCTTTGAGCGCCGCAACCACGCCATCCGGCTCGTACTTGCCGAGTTTGGGTGACTCGATCACGGTGACTTTGGCCAGTTTTTTGGCGGCGATTTCCTGGCCGATCGCGGCGATGCCGCTGCCAAAGATTGCGGCTTCGACCGTCGCGCCAGTTTCCGCGGCAATCGCCTGCGCCGCCGCCACGGTTTCCCAGGAGACGCGGTTCAGTTTGCCGTCACGTTGTTCAGCGATTACGAGAATTGTGTCTGCCATCTAGTTTCTTTGCCGTTTCTTTTTAGTGAATCCCAGACCGAGGAGGTAAAGACCGATAATCAAGACTGCACCGAAAAGCGCTTCCATCAGGCCGCCGCCGGCGCGGATGTCCCATCCGACGAACAGCATCCAGCCGCCCGCCGCAATCAGCATGACCAGGCCCAGCACCATCAAGGTTGAGCCGGTTTCGTGTTCGGTTACAGGCTTATAATCCCCGCCTTCAGGGTCATATTCCATTCGTTCCATGGGCGCTCCTTAAAACGAAATTTGCCGGATCAGATTACGTGAACGTCATTCCGCAGCTTGTCCACCAGCTTTTTGGCGATCTCGCCGGGCGAGCCTTCCAGCATTTCAGTCTTCTTGGTTTTCTGCGGGATATAAAGCTTCTCAATTTTCTGCAGGTTCTGGCCCAGCGCGGACTTTACCTCGTCCATGGTGACTTTGCGCAAGGGCTTGTTTTTGGCCTGCTTGATGCCCAGCAGCGTCGCGTAGCGCAGCTTGTTAATGCCTGATTGGATCGTCAACACGGCGGGCAGCGGCAAGCTGACGTGCTGAAAAAAGCCCGATTCCAATTCGCGCTTGACCTTAATTCCGCTATCCGACTTCTGGATTTCCATGATGATGGTGGCGTGCGGCCAGCCCAGCAATTCCGCCATGATTACGCCGGTCTGGGCGTAGCCATAGTCGTCCGATTGGAGGCCGGTGAAGATGAGATCGAACTTTTCATCTTTGATGGCTGCGACGAATGCCTTGGCCATATTGAACGCGTCCAGGCCGACAAAGCCGTTATCTTCCAGGTGAATCGCCCGGTCCGCGCCCTTGGCCAGCCCTTCACGCAACACCTGCTGCGAGCGCGCAGGCCCGGCGGTAATTACCACGACCTCGCCGGTGTGCTTTTCTTTCTGGCGCAGTGCTTCTTCCAGCGCGAAAGCGTCCGGCTCGTTGACCTCGTAAGAAACGTCGTCGCGGATCCACGTGCCGCTTTCATTGAGTTTGAGGGGAGCGTCTTTTTGCGGGACCTGCTTCATGCAGACCAGAATCTTCATAATCGAATAGTTCCTGTTCAACAACTTAGATGCGAGTTTAGGGCGCTTGGTTAGGGCGCTTGGTCAGCGTGCCTGAAGTCGCTGGTGAAACCAGCAAGTATAAACGAGAGCGGCGCGTTGGGACAGCGAAGGGCGGCCCGTTACTAAAACGCCGCGCGGAGCGAATAGCGTCCGATGCAGATGGAATGTGTCCCGCATAATGATGCGAAAAACGGGCATCTTACAAGAGCCAAGCGTTGGGCTTGCGGATCATACGTCACGGTGATGGTTCCACCCCGGCCCGGCGATCCGTCGGAGCCGTCTCTGCCACTTAGGCCATCGCGCCCACTCTGTCCATTGGGGCTTCCGATACCGCCTGAGCCTCCTCGGCCTGCCCGTCCACCTTTTCCACCAGAGCCACCAGAGCCTCCTTCAGCCATCACCGTCAGTAAACCTCCCTGAGTATCTACCAGGAAAAACTTCTCATGGCCTGCGGCTGAGACACCAATCTGCAGGAGGGGATGAGTGCCTGATCTGAACGCGACCCGAATTTGCACCGGCGGAGCATCCGATCCAGACCCTCAATCCGAGCCATTCGAGCCACTGCCCCCGTCCGAGCCGTCTCCGCCTGCAGAAGGATGATCCGGATCCATGGACCCCATGCTGCCGCTTGAGCCATCCGTTCCATCACTGCCGTTCATGCCGCTGGAGCCGCTACTGCCGGAAAAATTTGTGACGTAGTTTTGGTCGTACCGCACGAGTATGTCGAACTCTGCGTGGAGGTCCGGATGGCTGGGCACAGTAATGGCGATATGCGCCACCTTCCCGTCGCTGATCCTGGGATCCTGAGGAAGGGACACAATGCCTTTCTTGCTGGCTTTCACGACACTTGCAGTGACTTGGAGGTCCTTCCACAAAACCTTTCCGTGGCCTACCCCTTCCGTCATCAATATCTGGCCGTCAGGCTGGGTGAATGCCACCACTAGTGGTAACTTCTCTCCCGGCGCGATCGCCGTGCCATTAGCCAGTTTGGCCTCCATGGACGTGACAGTAATCTTGTCCAGATAAACCTTCATCCCCAGCCGGACCTGCACAGGCGAGCAACCAGCCAGCGTAAGCAGTGCGGCCAACCCCACTCCATTGGAAGCGGCGCTTCGTAAGGTCTGCAAGAACCCCAACTTGAACCGGCTCATGATTAGACTCCGTTCATCTTTCTGCCATGTCGAGATACCCATCTCGCGATGAATCCAACACAAAATCAGACAGGATGTTAGGCTGCTTCGTTCCATCTGCTGGTAACGTTTTGTGAAGATTGACTGGGTATTCGTCAAGGACGGGTCATGCGTTACCTGGAACGACCGGCGGACAACGAAGGGCGGTTGGCGCGGACGAATTAGACTTCGGAAACGGGAAACTGCCTTAGGGTATGGGTGACCCTGGCTCTTCGCAAATCTGTTTGTGTTAACTATCCTTGCGATAAAGAAGCTCGCGCATCGCCTGGCGGCGGGCCTCATTGGCGTCATTCACAGTCTTGCGTTCGTCGGCATCCATGCGACGCTTGGTTGCGGGCTCAGCGGTTTCCGGGGTGCTGCACGCGGGGCAGCGGTTGGCGAAGCCTGGTTTGTCCGGCTTCAGTTCGAACTCTTCAGAGCAGACGCTACAAACTTTGATGGGAAACGTCATCCTTGACTCCATGATACAACCCCGATAAACAACCATCGCCAAAATTTGATGTGCCGGACGGGCCAATGGCGGCATCTACAACCTGCGGAATTTTCTGGAGGACTTCATGGGAAAGCTTGACGGAAAAATTGCACTTATCACGGGCGGTAACAGCGGCATTGGACTAGCTACGGCGAAACGCTTTGTGCAGGAAGGCGCCTACGTCTTTATCACTGGACGGACAAAACTAAAACTTGATGAAGCGGTGAAACAGGTTAGATCCAACATCACGGGAGTGCAGGGAGATGTGGGGAAGCTCGGCGATCTGGATCGGCTGTTCGAGCAGATCAAAAAAGAAAAGGGCAAGCTGGATATCGTTTTTGCCAACGCCGGCATAGCAAAGTACGCTCCACTTGGTTCCATCGACGAAGAACATTTCGACAGCATCTTCGCCGGCAATGTAAAAGGACTG
>DATCAX010000591.1:0-2435 GCA_036512375.1 Candidatus Angelobacter sp.
ACCACAGCGTCCACACCGATTGCATCAAGTTCATCCACTTCAGCGCGCGAGCGGATGCCGCCTGCAACAATCATCTGTCGTTTTGTGAGGCTGGCCAGTTCTCGCGCAACCGCCACGGGAAATCCCGCCATGGTGCCTTCCGTATCGATATGAGTGTAAAGAAAGGCACTGCAATACTCATCAAGAGCGCGGACCATGTCTTTTGGATCGACATTCGTGCTCTCCTTCCAGCCCTGAATAGAGACCTTGCCGTTGCGTGAGTCAATCGCAAAAGTGAGATGCTCTATCCCCAGAGTTTCTGCTGCTTGTTTCGCAAGAGGCGTGTTGATCGCGCTGTCTTTCAGTAAAGCGGAACCCAAGATCACACGCTTCGCGCCCAGAGCCAGAAGTTCGCCGGCGCGACCCACGTCGCGGATGCCGCCTCCGGTCTGGCAGGGAAGCCGCTTGCAGATCATGGCAATCAGTTCGCGATTGTCCCCATGACCCATGGCTGCGTCCAGGTCGATGAGCTGGACGAGCGGATAAGCAGAGAAGCGCTCAATCCAGTATTCAAAGTTTTCAAATTCCAACGCCTTCTTCTCGCCCTGGACAAGCTGAACAATCTTGCCGCCCATAAGATCAATCGAGGGGATCAGCATGGCCACCTCATGGGAATGCCGTTACGAAGGAGCGTCTGCTTCAATTCGGCGACGGCGTGTGTGCCGAAATGGAATATAGAAGCGGCCAGCGCGGCGTCGGCTTTGCCCGCGGAAAAAACTTCAACAAAGTGCTGCGCATTGCCTGCGCCGCCGGAAGCGATCACCGGAATCGACACGGCTTCAGAGATTGCGGCGGTGAGTTCGCAGTCAAAGCCCGCGCCGGTGCCGTCTCGGTCCATCGAAGTGAGAAGTATTTCCCCCGCACCGCGCTCTTCGGCTTCGCGCGCCCACTGAAGCGCCTTCTTCCCGGTGGCGATCCGTCCGCCGGAGACGAAGACTTCCGCGGTATCTGCCGGACCAGTGCCGCGCCGAGCATCAATGGCGACGATCACCGCTTGCGAGCCAAAGCGCGCTGCTATCTCGCCGATAAGTCCCGGATTGGCGAGCGCCGCAGAGTTGATGCTGACTTTGTCTGCGCCGGCGTCAAAGACTTTGGCTGCATCTTCCAGCGTTCGAATGCCGCCGCCAACCGTAAACGGCACAAAAAGATCACGGGCGGCGCGGCGCACCGTTTCTACCAATGTCTTGCGGCCTTCGGATGTTGCGGTGATGTCGAGCAGTACAATCTCATCTGCCCCGGCCGTGGCGTGCGCCAGCGCCAATTCCGCGGGATCGCCGGCATCGCGCAGCTGCTGAAACTGGACGCCCTTGACCACGCGTCCGGCATCCACGTCCAGGCAGGCAATGATGCGCTTGGCCAGGCATTCATCACAAGGCACAGAAATTCTCCAGGACTTTCAAGCCTGTAGCGGCGGATTTCTCCGGATGAAATTGCACGCCGAAGATATTGTCGCGTTCCACCGCAGCGGAAAAAGCGCCGCCATAATTCGTGCAGGCCGTGGTCTGATCGATGACAGGCGCTCGGAAAGAGTGGGTGTAGTAGACAAATGAACCGCTGTTCACGCCCCGGAGCAGGCGCGAACCCGCTCGCACGTCGAGTTGGTTCCAGCCAACATGAGGCGATTTCACTGAGGCAGGGAAGCGCGAACATTCACCAGGGAAGAGCGCGGCGCCCGGAGTGTCCGCCGCTTCCGAACTGCCGGCGAAAAGCCACTGCATGCCGACGCAGATTCCCAGGAATGGTTTACCGCCATTGATGGCATCGAGCACGGGCTTTCGCAAATGTTCATTCAGTGATTGACAGCGACTGAAGTGGCCGACTCCCGGCATAACGATTTTCTGCGCGGCAGCAATCACTGAAGGGTCGGAGGTCACCTGCGCCTCTGCGTCCAAGTGCTCCAGCGCTTTTCTGACCGAGCTGATGTTGCCTGCGCCATAATCGACGATCGCGATCATAGAAGGCCCTTAGTGCTCGGCAGCATTTTGGCTAACTGCTTGTCACGTGAGCAGGCAACGCGGAGCGCGCGAGCAAAGGCCTTGAAGAGTGCTTCAATCTTGTGGTGGTTGGAGCGCCCGTAAACGGTCTTGAGGTGAACGTTGGCGTGCGCACCACGAGCAAAGCCTTCGAAAAAATCATAAACAAGTTCCGATTGCAGGTCGCCCACAAGCCGAGTCTTGACCTGTGTGTTCACTACTGCCGCGGCGCGTCCGCTAAAGTCGATTGCGGCCAGTCCCAGCGTTTCATCCATGGGCATCAGGAAATATCCGGCGCGCATGATTCCGCGTTTGTCGCCCAGCGCCTCATGGAACGCTTCACCCAGAGCAATGCCCACATCTTCCACGGTGTGATGCTGATCGACGTCGAGATCTCCGATGGCTTTCAGCTTCAGATCGAAA
>DATCAX010000592.1:0-5281 GCA_036512375.1 Candidatus Angelobacter sp.
TGCTGGTGGAACAATACAGTCCCCCGTTCGGCGCCTTGCTGAATGCGGTGAGCTGGTTGGCCGTGGCTCGCAGCAGGTCGGTATAGTCCCCATTCTTTTCGATCGCATAAATACGGCCCTTGTTTCCTGTGCCTGCGATCAACCGTCCGGCTGAATCAAACGTGAGCGCGTAAACAATGTCATCGTGCGATGACCAGATTTTTTTGGGCGAGCCATCCGGCGCAATGCTGTATACGTCTGATCCAGCCAGGCTCACGTTGCCGCTGAGCGGGGCGGTTGTCGGCGGAGTCACGGGCGCACTTGGCGCCGCCTGCTGCCCGCCAGAGCGCCTCTCACCCGTTCCGGCAGCATAAATGTTGCCGGCGGCATCCACGGCCAGCGCGGTGATTTCTTTTTTCGCCGCACTGTACAACACAAATCCCTCACCCGTAGGCGAGATGCGGTACACCAGGCCGCTGCCATCGGAGCCTGCAATCAGGTTGCCCTTGGGATCAAAAGCGAGCACGCGCATGTGCGCTTCGTCGGACTTGAAGAACACTGAGCCCTGACCGTTCTTTTCAACACGATATATTTCTCCATTATCTCCTGTGGCGATGTACAAGCGCCCTTGTGCATCGAACTCCATGTCCCAGATGTACTTGGTTCTTGGGTCGAAGAAAGTTTCCGCGGTGAATTCCGGCGCGGCAGAAGTGCCGCTTGGTTTGCGCGTGATTCGATACACCTTGCCATCGGGCGATGTGGCCGCGTAAACCGCTCCATCTCGTCCCAACGCTATGGACTGTACCTGCAATTCCTTGGGCTCAAAGATTACGGTGGATTTGCCGTCGGGCGTGACGCGATAGACCCTTGCGGGCGCTCCAGTAGCGGCGTAAACCACGCCATCTTTGTCCGCGGCAATGCTCCAAATGAATGAGGATGGGCTGGTGTAAATGGCTTTGAATGCCGGCGCCAGTTCAATTTGTCCGGTACTGCGGATAGCGATGCCCCGCGCAGTGCCGCGCTCGAAATCTTCGTATCCGGTTTCCCACCAGATGCGGGTGCCCTGCGCAAGTGCCAGAAAGGGAAAAATAAGTAAAAAAAGAGCTTTCTTCATTATTTTGATTTTACCGCTGATTACGCTGGGTGCGGCGCGGAAAAACCGACGTCAAGTAAGGAATGAGAAGGGTCTACGGGAATGCAGCAGCAAACCTTCTATCCTAAATCAGGCAGTTCGCATTCCAAGATGAGAGTCAAGAATTGCCAGGGGCAACCATCAGGCAGACTACTGGGATGAGATAGGAATTCACCAGGAGCAACTTGTTATTTGACCCTGAGTTGAAACGCTGATAATGCCGTTAAGGCTTACCACGAAAAGCATGGCAATCATTGATTGGTTCAAAGTGGATTCTTAAGGACGCTAGCGAGCCATTCCGGCGCGCTAACATTTACCTCAACCTCCTTCCCGGATAGATCTTTTTTATGAAACACAAACGTTACATAGCGACAACCTTCGAAGGAACAATCTCGAGTAGCCTGAGCGGCCTTCTCGCTTTGACCGCCGAGCGGCTGTTCGGTGTACTCATGTCCACTAGCTACAAAAGAATTAATCTGCTCATTGTACTCAGGAGAATTCAATTGGGTTGGTGTAATGTTGGAGCCTAAAATTTTGGAGAAAATTACAGAAAGATACTGCTTCTTGCCGGAGTCCCTGTTTACATCAGTGCAGGAACAGGCGCACTTTCCATCTGATGGATCGCATATTGCAATCTGATCTTTACCGCAGGACACTGATCCACCGGGCGGCATCGGACAGTGACAGCTCTGACCGGAGAATAGTGAAGTGGTAGACCCGAAGACTATGAAGAGCCCAACAAGCAATTTAGACGCAGTTGATTTCATAACGAGTTCCAGGTTCCAACGCACGAATATTATAGTGCAAACTGTTGTTTTTAACAGTGCTAAGGAGTGTCTTTAAGATAGGTTCGGGCATCGTGGGATTTCCGCGAAGCTCTGTACTGTTAACGAATGCGCTTTGCGCTCTCTTGTTACAACTTTTCGCGAAAACAGCAGTCACGTTTAGCTTTTCAGCAACGATCTGCATTGCTCTATCGAGTTGGATACCGTCCGGTATGGCGAATGTAATCGGCTGACGTTCAAGGCGTATGTCGTTCTTACCTGCACTAGCAGGCAATTTTTGATCGTACGGAGGATAGCCCGCTGCAGTCACCGCCAGCCGGATAGAAGTGAGATTGTTAGGAACTTCCAAGCTGTATTTTCCCTCGCCGTCCGTCGTGTCCTGCCTTAAATCTTTGCCATCATCAGTTTGAAGCTTCACAACAACACTGGGTAGCGTTCTTCCGCTCTGGGCGTCGGTTACGGTTCCACTGACATACTTCGTGGTCCCATCGGCCTTCGAATGAACATAGATCAGCGCTGCCGCTGTGATCACCGCGGCTATTATCGTGCCCCAGAAGGCCCATTGAGCTGCTGAGAGTTTGGTCGGACTCATTTTATTCCTGACCTAATTTGTGGTCGTTAAACTAAATATGCCGCTGCGTAGCTTAACAGAGTTTTTGATAATATGCGATATAACGCGGTAGGACGTGTTTCACGTTCATTCCCTAATATAAAATACCCTGATTTCCAAGTGTAACTTCAGCCAAGCTCTCCGGTTATTTTAATTTCTTAAGGACTACAGATCATGCCAAAAATTGGACTCCTTTCGCGCAGCTTGTATTGAGCCGCATGCCCTAAGTGCGTCCGTAGGCATCTGTTTCCTCGATTGCGCGCCAATGGCGCTCCGCTCGGAATGAACAGAACAAAGTGTATCTTGCTAACAATCTAAGCGGCAGGACAATAGTGCCCTCAAATCTTTATTTAATCGTGAGGCTGATGATCTGGGAGCCGTTCACTACGTATCCTACGGGCGTAGACGCTCCATCCACTGCCGATTCTCCGAGCACCACCATCTCATTGGTTGCGGCCATGCCATCCATCACGTTCATGACGGAAAAGGGGAGGGCGGGCATGACTTTGTCTTCCACTGTGGCCTGCGGATTCGGCCATAAGAGCGACACGTAAAGATGATCATTGAGGTGCTCTTTGTTGAGCACCTCAATGGTTGAATTCAGGTCGAGCCTCTGGCTGACCAGAGGGTTCAATCGGCCTTTACGATCTAAAGTTTCCGCATCACTGACCAGAATGCGCAGGGTGCCTCTGGGCGCGGATGTAGGAACGCGAACCGTGATGCGACGGACAATGCGATCGCCGCGGTATGGCCGCAGGACAGCTTCAATTGTGATCTCGTCGCCCGGCCGAGCCTCTGTCACGTCAGTGCGCGCTCTTTCCAGCACGGCAGAGCGGCGTTCGGGCTCCAGGTCGAATTCAAGATTTACGCCGCTGACCGTGGGAGCTTCCAAAGGATTGTCATAGATGCGGCCAAAATGATCACCCAAGGACATGGCCACAGCGTACGCCGTGGGAGTTGCGTCCACAGGAGAAAACATGTTGGTCAGGCGCACGTCGGAAAATCCATTTACGTGGATACGTCCATTCATGCGATAAGTCGTCTCTTCGCCGTATTGATTCATGCCCATCAGCGCGTTGTAAACCGTGGTCATCATCATTACTGGGGTGAGCTTGGCATTGTTCAGGACTTCATAGTGATACTCGCGCGGGCCGCTGGGGCCGTGAATGCTCAGCGTTACCGGAATCATTTTGGGCTCGCGATCAAAGCGGCCAAGAATCCCGGTATGGCGGTCCTGCACAAAGGCGCCGACGGCCTCCGTGGTATTGATGATCTTGAAAGCGTTCAGCGGAGAAGATAGCGTCGCCACCACATTGGCTTTGGTCATCGGCATGTCGACCATGCCGAATTGCATCAGCGGATGGCCGCAAGCCAGAAGGTGGTCTTTGTCCATGTAAGTGACAGTGCAGGTTGCGGCAACGTCCATATCGCCACGAACCATGATCGCGCTTACGGCGGAGCCGGGTACCAAAGGCTCAGGCTGCTTTTCCTTGCTGGCGGAGCCAACACCCATCACCGGGGTGATACCGGCTGCGGATAAAGCCGGCGCAAATTGCTTGATCGCCGCTTCGCTGAATCCATTGAACACGAACGGAGCGTCAATCGGAGTGAGATACTGCGCATAACTCTGGACCGGATTGCTGTCTTCTGTGCCGGGTGTACTTGTTCGCGATGCGCCAGCCGCACGGGCTACTGACGCTGCGCCTGTCTGCGGAATACTCTGATCGAATTCATTGATCTCCAGCATCTGTTCGATGGGAGTCACGCCGGCAATCGGCTCTTTGGAAAACTGGCCTATGCGGTAGGCGATTGCGCCCAGCAATTTGCCATCGATGTACACCGGACTGCCGCTCATGCCGGCCACCACGCCGGTGAACTCAGCCTTATCGCCCAGCAACTTCACCAGCACCACGTCACTCTTGGGGCCGTTCAAGTTGCGGAGCACGCCCAGAACTTCCACGCCCATGCTCTCTGGTTTGGTGCCTTGAAAAACGGTATAGCCAACGCCCTTCATCCCCGGACGCACGTCGTCCACCTTCATAATCTGGGTGGGGGCGGGATCTTGCTGTTTGGGCAGGCTGGCGGCGCGTGTCTGGGCATGGCCCAGACTCAGGAAAACGAAGAGAACATTCAGCAGTGCAACGGTTTTTTTCATACTACAAACCAGTGCTGCAAATACAATCGTCCGAACCGGCCCTGCAGCGCGGGGAAAAATGGCTTCTAAAAAGCTGAGTTCGTGCATCTATACTAAAGTACAAACTCATAAAAAGGCAGTGTGAAATGCTCTTAATACATGCCGTTAGACCACTACATATTTCTAAGGCGAACGCCTGCTTGCGCCTCCTTGCCGCGCTTACATTGATCGCCGGCCTGTGCCTTGGCAGCCCGGACGCTCAGGCCCAAAACGCGGACCCTCAGGCCAGTCCGACACCGACCCCGAAGGCTAACGCGCCCGCCGACGCTGGAGGCCCACAGGGGGACATCGGGCCCATTGCCGTGCCCAAAAAGAAGGACGAACCACCCCCAAAGGACGACGCTCCCAAGGCTCCCAAGAAAGTTGAAGGCCTGGATAATTTTTCCATGCGCGTGGCTTCCCAGCTTGTCACCGTCGACGTGGGAGTGCTGTCCAAAGACGGCGCCTTCATCCCCGGCCTGAAGAAAGAACACTTCCGGGTGCTGGAAGACAACGTGCCCCAGACCATCACCAATTTCAATCAGATTCAGGCGCCGATCACGGCCGTGATGCTGGTGGAGTTTTCCAATAACCAGTACTTT
>DATCAX010000593.1:0-6934 GCA_036512375.1 Candidatus Angelobacter sp.
AAGCTGGTTCGGCAAGGCCAATACTGCGGTCCAGATATTGAGTGTCCCTCTGGCGCTGGTTTACCAGATCAACTTTTCAAACTGGGCCCGGCTGGGAAAGCGATGGAGTATCTATTCCACTGTCGCTCTGACCATCGTTTCCGGCGTTCATTATGTGCTGCGCCTGGCGCTCGACCTGCGCTCTGCCGGGAACAAGGCTGACGCCGCCGCGCCAGAGTCCGGCTCTTAGCTGTTGGCCAGAGGCTACGCGAAAATCTTTTGTCGCAGGGCAATCAGGCAATCGTAAACGCATCTTTGAACAACTCAATATCCGGCGCAAGCCCGGGCTCGAAATAAACGCTCACAATGTCAAAACGGAAGGGCGGATCAGGCTTGATCTTGCGGAGGAATTCACGGGCCACGTGAGAGAGATCGCGTTGCTTCTCCGCGTCAACCGCGGCTTCGGCGGGCATGATGTTGCGCGTGGTGCGGGTCTTGACTTCGATAAAGCAAAGCGTGCGGCCGTTCCAGCCCACCAGATCAAGCTCGCTGCGGCTGCGTGGGCTACGGTAATTGCGAGCGACAATCACATAACCCTGTTCACGCAGATAGAAGTAAGCGGCTTCCTCGCCACGACGTCCGGTGTGAAGGTGTTGCGGGGTTGAATTTTTGCGGGGCAGGAGCCGGGCAAAGGAATCGAGAGCGTGGAGTGTGAGGCGGGTTAGCGATCCGGAAACAGGCATAAAAATAGCCGCGAATCAACGCGAATGAACACGAATCATACCAAATCTCTTTTTCTGATTCGCGCTTTTTCGCGGCAGTTCGCGGCCTAGTTGCTATTTGTTTTCTTTTTCCACGATCCCGATGCACTCTTCCAGTACGTCCATGGCGATGTCCGCTTGTTCCTGGGTCAGGATCAGCGGCGGCGCTATGCGGATGGAATTCTCACCGGCCCCCAGAAAGAGGATGCCGCGCTCAAATGCCAGCTCAACAATACGGTCACGCTCGTCATGCGCGATGGCCTTGGTCTTCTTGTCTTTCACGATCTCCACGCCGATCATGAGGCCGCGGCCGCGGACGTCGCCCACCATGGGGTGAGTCTTTACCCATCCGCTCAGGTGCTTCATCATGTGGGTGCCCACAACTTCTGCGTTCTTGATTGCTTCGCTTTCGAGAACGTCCATGGTCGCCAGAGCAGCTTCAATACACACAGGATTGCCGCCGAAGGTGGAAGCATGAGAACCAGGGACCCAGTCCATGATTTCCGCGCGGGAGAGCATGATGCCTAGAGGCATGCCTGAAGCAATGCCCTTGGCGATGGTGATAATGTCCGGCTCAACGCCGGTGTGCTGGATGGCCCACCACTTACCGCTGCGTCCGGCGCCGCTCTGAACTTCGTCGGCGACGAGCAGGATACCGTGCTTATCGCAGATGCGGCGTAGTTCGCGCATGAACTCGGTAGGGGCCGGCAGATATCCGCCTTCACCCTGAATAGGTTCAATGAAGATGGCCGCGCACTCTTCCGGTGGCATGATGGTCTTAAAGACGCGGTCTTCGATGAAGCGCACGCACTCGGCAATGTGTTCGTCGGCGGTCATGCCTTCAGGCTTGCGATACACATTTGGATACGGAACGTGGGCAACGCCCGGAACCACGGGAAAGAAGCGACGGCGCTGTTGCGCTTTCGACGCGGTCAGTGAGAGCGCGCCCATGGTGCGCCCGTGAAAGGCGCCGTAAAAGGCGATGATGCCCTGACGCTTGGTGTGGTAACGCGTCAGCTTCATCGCGGCTTCAACCGCTTCCGTGCCGGAGTTGCCATAGTAAGCGCGAATTGGGCCGGACATGGGCGCAACTTTACTCAGGCGCTGGGCCAGCGTGATCATGCTTTCATAATAAAAATCCGTGCCGGACATGTGGATCAGTTCGGCAGCCTGCTTCTGGATTGCCGCCACGACCTTGGGGTGGCAGTGTCCGGTGGAAACCACGGCGATTCCGGCGGAGAAATCCAGGAACTCGTTGCCGTCAACGTCCTCAACAATCACGCCGCGGCCACGCTTGGCCACCAGTGGGTAAGAGCGGGTATAAGACGGGGAAATATATTGCGCGTCGCCCTTCAGAACGGCCTGCGCCTTGGGACCGGGCAGTTTGGTACGAATTTTGGGGCCGGCATTGGAAATAGTCTGCGTTGCCATGTTCATCCTCTTTTCAAAAGTGGTTGCGTGTGGGTGCCTTCGGCCTGGAGCCATGAGAACAGTCAGGCCGATGAAAGAGTGAGGACGGGAAGAAAATTAGTCGCCGGCGAAAAGATTAGCGCGAGCGTGCGACGGCAGCACGGCCAGGTAGCGCCGCGGGCAGACGAGAAAGTCCACCCAGCAAGCGAGTGAACGCTTGGGCGTGCGCGTTGCGAACCAATATGTACTGCGTGAGGTCATGTACACCTCCATTATAGCCCGAATAGAGCTCCCTGTTGACGGTTACGAGGGTGCATTTCCATGCGTGATTCGCGCCGTCCGCTTATTTCGCATCGACAAGATTGGCACGAGAGTCAGATGATAGTACTTAAATCATGACTCAAAGCCAGCCACAACAACAGTCGCGGATAATACTGGCTTTTGCCCTGCTCTATGTTCTTTGGGGCTCCACATATCTCGCCATGCGGGTAGTGGTGCGGGACATGCCGCCCTACGTGGCGGGGGCGATCCGCTACCTGGTTTCTGGGCCAATCATGCTGGCAGCCTGCGCGCTCATGGGCCGAAAAATCAGCTTGAACCGGCGTGATCTGGGGCGGCTGCTGGTGATCTCCATTCTGCTGCTCTCGACCGGCAACATCGGCGTGCTGTGGGGTGAAGAATACGTTTCCAGCGGGCTGGCCTCTCTGATCGTGGCTTTGGTGCCAATCTGGGTGGTGATGATTGAGGCGTGGATTTTCCGCGCCGGACGCATGACGGCCAAAGGACTGATTGGG
This sequence comes from Candidatus Angelobacter sp., assembly GCA_036512375.1. GTDB lineage: Bacteria > Acidobacteriota > Terriglobia > Terriglobales > Acidobacteriaceae > Angelobacter. The sequence continues at coordinate 2,945 of DATCAX010000593.1, forward strand.
CTAGCGGTTGGGATTGTCGGGTTGCTGGTGCTGCTGTGGCCGCGGATCGCTTCCGGCACGCACCTGGGGCAGTTAGAGCTGCTGGGCTCGGGCATTCTGGCGGGAGCTTCATTTTTCTGGGCGCTGGGATCAGTGTTTTCTCATCGCTTCAACCTGACTGTAGATGTATTTGCCTCTGCCGCGTGGCAGATGACACTGGCGGGCCTGGTGAACGGAGTTATAGCGCTAGCGACGGGCCAGTTTCAGAAAACTCATTGGACAAGGCCGGCGCTCACGGGCATCGCCTACCTGATTGTCTTCGGATCGTGGATCGGATACACGGCCTACATTTATCTGCTGGAGCACGTGCCCACGCCGAAGGTGGCGACCTATGCTTACGTCAATCCGATAGTCGCCGTTTTTCTGGGCTGGATCATTCTGCACGAGCAGGTGGATGCGTACATGCTCATGGGGACCGCGATTATTATTGCGTCAGTGGCACTGGTGAATACGTCGAGGCTGAAGGGGCCGCCATCAGAGCCTTCACCGATTGAAGAAATACCATCCTGCCCGAAAACGGTCAATGCGGCGGGAGACTGAGGGAAATCGGTAAATGGGTAATTTGGTAAATTTGAAACCAAACGGTGATGAGGTTATGCGTTTCCAATCTTTCATTTTCTCGTTTCCTCATCCACCCATTTACCAATTCACCTTCACTTTCTCTTCCACCGGCTGCCATCTTTAGTGTCTTCCACCACGATTCCGGCATCAGCGAGTTGTTTGCGGATGGCGTCGGAGCGGGCAAAGTCGCGGGCTTTCTTGGCGGCGTTGCGCTCTTCAACCAGGCGGTTTACCTCGGCGTCAGAGATGGCGTTTGCCGGAACCTGGGAGTCTTTGAGGAGACCGTGGGCGCGGGCCCATTCCATGGCGGCTTTGGTTTTTTCCGCGTCATCATCTTTAATGACGGCAAAGATTTCATCGAACTGCTGCAACGCATCCAGCAGGGGCGCTTTGTCGCCTTCGCGGAGTTCGCCGCGATCGGCTAGCGTGTTTGCTTCGCGCACCATGTCAAAAATAGCACCGGCCATATATGCGGTATTCAAGTCATCTTCCATGCCGGCGCGCATTTCGCTTTTGGCTTTGGCTGCCGCGTCCTGCGCAAGCGGATTGGTCCCCGCAGGAAGCTGCGTCATTCGAATGCGGGATTCAAAAGTACGAAGCCGCTCGACGGACTTTGCCCCCTGCTCCAGTCCGGCAAATGTGAAGTTGAACTGCTTGCGGTAGGGAACAGAGGCGAGGAGGAAGCGAATGGACGACGGCTTGTGGCCTTTTACCAGAAGGTCGCGCAGAGTATAGAAATTGCCTGCGCTCTTTGACATCTTCTCGCCTTCGACCAGAAGAAAGCGCACGTGCATCCAGTGGCGCGAAAAAATCTTGCCGGTCAGCGATTCTGACTGCGCGATTTCGTTTTCATGATGCGGGAAAGTCAGATCTTCGCCGCCGGCATGCAAATCAAAGCTGTCGCCCAGATACTTCATGGACATCACGGAGCACTCAATGTGCCAACCCGGACGCCCCGGGCCGATGGGGCTCTCCCAGAAGGCCTCACCTTCCTTGGGCGCTTTCCACAAGGCGAAATCGCGGGCGTTGTCTTTCTCGTATTCGTCCACGTCAACGCGGGAACCCACTTCCATGCCAGCGAAGTCTTTTTTGGAGAGCTTGCCGTATTCAGGAAATTTGGCGATGTGGAAGTAATACGATCCGTCTTCTGTACGGTATGCGATACCCTTCTTTTCGAGTCTGGCAATGAACTCGGCCATCTCCTGAATATGCTCGGTGGCGCGCACCATGCGCTCCGGACGCTCCAGATTCAGGGATCCCATATCTTCCAGAAACGCTTCTTCGTACTTGCGCGTGTATTCCTGCACCGTCTTCTTATCGCGGGCGGCGTTGCGGATGATCTTGTCATCCACGTCGGTAATATTCATCACGTGTTGAAGCTTGAAACCGCTCTGGCGGAGGAAGCGCCGGAGAATGTCCACGGCGACAAAGGTGCGGAAGTTGCCGATATGGCCGTAATCGTAAACCGTGGGGCCGCAGGCATACATGCGGACGGTGTTGTCCAAGGCAGGAGCAAACTCTTCCACCTTACCGGAGAGCGTGTTGTAGAGTCGGAGAGGCAAACCGAGATTGTAGCAAAAGAGCACACGGCGAACGGGGACGTCTGAATTCGCTATAAGCGGCGAGGGTTGTAAAATAAGAGTCGTGCCTGAGCTGAGAAAAGACCCTGTCACCGGACGCTGGGTGATTATTTCCACTGACCGTTCCAAGCGCCCGGGAGATTTTTCCCGTGAGCGCGTTATCCTGAAGGGCGGCTTTTGCCCTTTCTGTCCCGGCAATGAAAGCACCACGCCGCCTGAGATACTGGCTTACCGTCCGGGTGAGAACTCACCCCCGGACGCCACGGGTTGGAACCTGCGGGTGGTGCCCAACAAATTTCCTGCTCTGGGAATTGAGGGTGACCTGGACCGGCAGGCGGACGGAATGTTTGACAAAATGAATGGAGTGGGCGCCCACGAAGTGGTGATCGAGACACCTGACCACGCGGAAACGCTGGCCACCATGCCGCTGAAGCGGGTGGAAGATATGCTCTGGGCTTTCCGCGACCGCATCCTGGACCTGAAGCAGGACAGAAGATTTAAATACATCCTGGTGTTCAAGAACCATGGTGAGGCGGCCGGAGCATCACTGGAGCATCCCCATTCCCAAATCATCGCTCTGCCTATTCTTCCCAAGCAAGTGGTGGAGGAACTGGAGGGCGCCAAGCGGTATTTCGCCAATAAAGAGCGCTGCATTTTTTGTGACATCATCCGGCAGGAGATGGAGGCGCAGGTACGCGTGGCCGCTGAGAACCAGGACTTTGTGACGATATGCCCCTATGCGCCGCGGTTTCCGTTTGAGACGTGGATCCTGCCCAAGAGGCATGAGTCGGCGTTTGAGAACTCACCTTCCACCATGTATGAGAACCTGGCGCGCATGCTGCGCACGATCATAAGCAAAGCGGTGCGGGTGCTGGATAATCCCGCGTATAACCTGGTGGTGCACAGCTCACCCATGCAGGAAAATACCAATGACTTCTATCACTGGCATCTGGAGATTATTCCCAAATTGACGAAGACGGCAGGGTTCGAGTGGGGGACCGGCTTCTACATCAACCCTACGCCACCCGAAGAAGCGGCAAAGTTCCTGAGAGATGCAAAGGTAGCGGAGCCGCAGCCGGTCGTTGTTTAATCTCGAGCGCAGCGAGAGAGCCCTGTGGCTATGAAAATCTTGAGTAGCCGAGAATGAAGCTGAAAAGATCACCGAGATGCACGCCATCGGAAACGATTTTGCCTGCTGCGAACGCACATGAATGAACGAGGATTGCTGCATATCGTGATAGCGCAAGAAGTCCCTGGAAGGCTATAGCGATCCTTCACTCCGGGAAACGAGCTACTTCAGCGCGGAAACTTCCCGGAGGTTTTGCACCAGCTCAATCACCCGCCCGGCAACGTAGTCGATCTCAGCTTCAGTATTGAATCGTCCAATGCCGAAACGGATAGCGCTGCCGGCGGCTTCGTCACTCAGGCCGAGGGCCTTCAGCACGTAAGACGCGTGGGTTTTGCCTGAAGAGCAGGCTGACCCACTGGAAAGCGCCACCTCATTCAAGCCAGTCAGCAGCGTTTCACCTTCCACTTCCAGAAAACTCATGTTCAGGTTGCCGGGCAGGCGCTTGTCCATGCAGCCGTTGATTATTACGTGGTCCATTTCGGCCATCAGGCGGTCGCGCAGGCGGTTGCGCAGGCCAGCCAGCCGGCAACTCTCTTCCGGCATTTCATTCTGCGCGATCTCACACGCCTTGCCAAAACCGACGATACCAGGAACGTTTAGAGTGCCGGAGCGCAAACCGTTCTCATGGCCGCCACCATCGATCAAGGGGACAAGCTTCACTGAGGAGTCGCCGCGCACGTA
>DATCAX010000594.1:0-2262 GCA_036512375.1 Candidatus Angelobacter sp.
AATCGCGGCACTCCGAAAGCCGAACAAACGCCTTATGATTTTTCCTTCAGCGGGATCAAAACGGCGGTGCTGCGCTACGTGGAACTCGAAGGGATGCGGGAGTCGATTGCGGCTCGCCAGCAGGCGCTGGCTGGTATTGCCAAGCCGACGACTGAAGAGATCCTGGCCCACTGCGACAAGCGAACGCTGGATCTGGTGGCATCTTTCCAGCGGGCCGTGGTGGAAGACCTGGTGGGCAAGACGTTGCAGGCAGCACGGGAGCGTGAAGTTAGAACGCTGTTTGTAACCGGAGGCGTGGCGGCAAACCGAGAATTGCGGGAGACATTCGCGCTGCAAGCCGCAAAGGCGGGGCTAGCAGTTTATTTCCCGTCACGAAAACTGTCCACTGACAACGCGGCCATGATCGCAGCGGCTGCGTTTCCCAAACTGCGGGCGAAAGATTTTGCCGGGACAGATTTTTCCGCCGAAGCATCGATGGCGTTGCGGTAAATAGCGTCAGGTTGTAACGCGCGGCGGAAAGAGGCTTTCCAGAGCCTGGTTGAGTTGCTCTTCGACGTTCAGGTCTTTGTAAATAAACGTATGAACTCGCGTCTCCAGCGGATTTCCGGCTAAAGGCTTTGCCGCCAGGACAAGAACAGGGATGTCCGCAGTTTCCTCATTTGATTTGAGGGCGTCAATGAGCTGGTAGCCGCTGAGCCTGGGCATTTGCAGATCGGTGAGGATCAGGTCCGGCCGGATGGTCTTGAGAACCTCCAGGGCCGCGATACCGTCGGTAGCGGTCTCAACTTTGAATCCGCGGGTTTCCAGAAAACGGCAGACAGTATGGCGAATGAGCATGGAATCATCGATAACGAGTGCAAGCATAGACATAAAAGGAGCCGTGAAAATTGCTATCAATTCCTTAGTTTTCAATTTTTTGAAAAGCACGAGCAGGGCCTGGGGTGAGCGGGAGGTGCAAAAGACAGAAAATCGCCTACACCAATACGACCATCATTGAGCCGCCAGCGTTCCGGAAAAACTCAGGCCTCTTCCGGCTTAATGTTCTCTTCAATGGCCATGTCTTTGAATTCGCTGGATTCAAAAACGTCGCCACATTCCTGGCATTCAACAAACTCAGCGTCTTCTTCGCGCGCAACAACTCGGACGCGCGGGTGCTTGCAGGGTTTCTCCATAGGTATGGGTTCGGGAGGCCGCTTCGAGATAGATGGGTTCAGGGTTGACATGTTCGGACCAAGGCGCACTTCCGCCGATGCCTGTTCACGAATTGCGGATATTTTAAGCCTGTCTGTGCGGATGTCAAGTGGTTCTACGCGCTGCGGGAGTGGCATATAACAGGGAATGGATGATCAAAGTCCAGGCGGGGTTGCTGAAAAATCACGGCATGGGATAAATGCCGGAAGACCGCGCTTTTTCCACCATGACCTGGGTAACCGTGGACGGAGCATGACTGGCCATACCAGTCTGGGCGGAAGCCACGGCCGCCTCAAAAGTACTGCGCCCAGTAAGAGCAACATCGATGAGAAGAAACTTGGGGGATCCCTCGGCAACGCGGACACCGGCATAGGCATGACCCGGAACGATTACGATGCTGGCATCCATCCCCAGATTTTCAAAAAGTGAGGCATACATCACGGCGGCGTCAATGCAGTTAGCGCTGCTTTGCGTCAGGCTTACCCGAGGCATGCGAACACGCTCACTCACCCCTTTGTGGTCGCCCAGGGTGGCCGAGCTCTTTACATAAGAAAGGCCCATACGATGAACAGCGTTGAAAATGGCCCGGGCTTCACGGTAGGTTTCCTGCTCCTGCTGAGCAGCGGTCTTCCAATTCTCATAACCCGGCAAACGATGATCCAAGGTAAGCCCTTTGGCCCGGGAAAGCACGCCTTCCACGATACGATCATGCGGCGTTACCCATGAAGCGATGAACGATGCGTACTTAAAGCCATTGCCCCAGAACATGTCTTCCGCAGACCGAAGCCGGACCGGGACAGTGGATTCATACGAACTGCCGGAGGCGGTATCGGTAATGGTGACCTGGGCTGTGGCGGCTGTGATTTCGTGGTTCTGGTACAAGCGAGGCAGAAATGCGGGCGCGAAAACAACGGTCCGCGTAATCCCCGGAGCAACCTCAACGGTCTGGATTTCGTCATCACTCCAGCCTGGGATTCTGACGCTTACCCGGCGCAGCATCGGTTCCGCGGAGGTGTTCGAAAGCGTCACCGAAACCACGCCAAACGTACGGTCACCCTGGCGCTGGAGAGA
>DATCAX010000595.1:0-2577 GCA_036512375.1 Candidatus Angelobacter sp.
CCGCATCGCTTTTGGCTATTCCGTGCTGGCTTCGGAAATTCCAGTTGCCGGCATTCGCAACATCACTTCGACTGATTTCCATTACGCGCACCGCTTGAACTCCACCATCCGTCTGGTGGCGTCCGCAGAACGGGCGACAGGGGGCGTGCACATTGCGGTGCAGCCATGGCTGGAACCACGCGACTCAATGCTGGCCAAAGCCGCGGGAGCAAACAACGCCATTTTCATTGCCGGTGAAAGCGTGGGCACACAGATGCTTTACGGGCGCGGCGCGGGAGGAAGCGCTACCGGAACCGCGGTGCTTTCTGATGTACTACAGATCGCCCGCCAGATTGCGCGTGGGCAAACTGAGAGCAGCCTGCTGAAAGGATTCCATCGCGCAGAACCGTTGCGTCCGCTGCCCAGGCCTAACCCGGTAAGCTGGTTCCTGCGCCTTACCGTGAATGACCAGCCGGGAATTCTTGCGCGCACCGCGGAAGCCATTGCGCGTGAGGGAATCAATATTGACTCCGTAGTGCAGGAACCTAACATGCCCAAAGATAGGCTCTCATTTGTGATTACTCTGGAGCCAACACTGGAAACAACCGTTCAGCGAGCCGTGGAGACCATCAATCGCTTTGAGTTCATGAGAGCGCCGGTCTTGCTGCTGCCAATGATTTCTTCAGCCGAAGAACACGTCTAGGAAGTTACCCAATTACCAATTTACTCATTTACCAAATCCAATCGGTTCGGGTTCTGCCACTCCGTCGGCGCGCGGATCAGAAGCTGCCCAGTTCATCCCAGTCTTTGAGTTGTGCATCACTGCCTGGCCGCGACCCATGAGCGCGGTGTATTCAGCGCGGACAATCAGGTTGTGTCCTTTCCGCTGCAATTTCTGGGTGACTTCTGGTGGAACACGCGATTCAATCAAGATATCGCAACTAACCTGACCACTGGTTACCGTAAAGCGGGGCGCTTCCAGTGCGCCCTGAATATTCATTCCGTAGTCAACAAAGTTGGAGACGAATTGTGCATGGGCCAGTGGTTGATTGGCCCCTCCCATAATGCCAAAACCAATATGCACGTCGCCGCGCTCCATGAACGCCGGAATAATCGTGTGGAAAGGACGTTTGCGCGGCTGTAGGGCATTGGGGTGGGAGGCGTCGAGTGAAAACAACGCGCCACGGTTCTGCAGCGCGAAGCCCATGCCATTCACCACCACTCCGGAGCCGAAGGCAGAGTAATTGCTTTGGATGAGGGAGGCGATGTTTCCGTCTTTATCAACCGCAGCAAGATAGGTAGTATCACTGGTGGAAGGATGACCGGGACCGGGGTTGCAGTCGGCTTTGTCTGGATTGATTTTCGCCGCGCGCTCTTTGGCGTACTTCTTATCCAGCAAAGCAGTGACCGGGACTGCGGAGAAGCGCTGGTCCGCGTTATAACGGTAAAGGTCTGCATAGGCGAGTTTCATCGCCTCGATTTTCTTGTGTAGTTCCACCACGCCTTTCGGGCCGTCCTTATCGGGCGGAAAAGTCTCCATGATATTGAGCATTTCCAGGGCTGCCATGCCCTGCACGTTCGGCGGAAGCTCGTAAATTTTCCAGCCGCGATAATCGGTGGAGATAGGCTCGACCCACTCGACGGAAAAGTCCGCGAGATCCGGTAGCTCCATGGTCCCTCCGAAGGAAGTCGAAGTGTGGACGATGGCTTGGGCAATTTCGCCTTTGTAAAAAGCGTCACGCCCCTTTTCGGCGATCAGACGAAGCGCTTTCGCGATGTCAGGATTGTTAAAGCTGGAGCCAAGCTCTGGCACTTTGCCGCCGGGAAGAAAGACCCTTTGCGCTTCTTCGGTTTTGCGCAGCTTGGCTTCCTCACTGGCCCAATAATCCTGGATGACCTCGGGCACTGCATAGCCATGCTCGGCATAGTAAATGGCCGAGGTAAACAAATCCTTCCAGGGCAGCCGTCCAAAACGCTTGTGGGCCTGGCTCCAGCCGTCGACGGCCCCGGGAACGGTCACGCTATGAATACCATCATGCGGCATGGTTATGATGCCATGCTTGCTCAGAAAATCAATCGTCAGCTTTCGCGGAGCCCAGCCGCTGGCGTTCAGTCCGTAAAGCTTTCCGGCCTTTGCGTCCCAATAAATAAGGAAGAGATCGCCGCCGATTCCATTCATCATGGGCTCAGTCACGCCGAGAACGGCATTCGCTGCGATGGCGGCATCCATGGCTGAACCGCCCTGCGCCAGCACCTGCGCACCGGCCTGCGAAGCCAGATAGTGGCTGGTAGCCACAATGCCACGCTCCGTCATCACAACGGAACGGCCATAGGAACGGTCTTGAGTGGAAGCGTTGTAGGTCATCAGGAAAACCAAAACGGAGAGTAGAATTCCACGCAACTTGCACCTCTGATTGCCGCCGAGCGAAGCATTATAGCCGAGCGTCGCCGTTCATGAAGTCTTCTTCTTCCAACTGAATCTCCTTCCGATGATGGCCTTGATGATCAGATGATCGGTAGAGCGGGTCACGCCCCAACCGACACCGAAATTGATCTCCCAATCAGGCGAAACATTTAAATCAATGAAAGGGACAAACT
>DATCAX010000596.1:0-2704 GCA_036512375.1 Candidatus Angelobacter sp.
GGGCCATCATCTTGAGCATGCGCTGGTACCAGAAACTGGCGGAGGTGCGTGGAGCGCGCTGCGGATGCCTGAGCGCACGTGTGCGCTGAACGGTACGCCAAGTCATGGGCACAAAGGGCATGGCCAGGAGCAATCCAAGCAGCACACAACAGAGGGCCATCTGCCGGGGTGAAAGATTTTCCAGTCGCCGCTGCCAGCGGCCTATCAGTTCCACCACGCGAAAATACTGGCGCTCAGCCCAGAGCCGAAAATTGGATTGAGCGTTGCCGGTGGTTGTGCTCAGGTCTGAGCGTAACTTCATCTGGTGGCTGAAATCGTAGTTGACGATCCACTCGCGCCAGATTTGCCGGGCCGCGTCCATATAGAGGCCCATGCGGGACCAGCCGGTTTGCGGTTCGTCGGCGCTGCCCGCCGGCGTGGGATCGAAGGACACCCAGCCATATTCCGGGAAATAAACCTCCACCCATGAGTGGGCGTCTTTCTCGCGGACGATGTAACTGTTGCTGAGGTCATTGAATTCGCCGCCGCGAAAGCCGTTCACGATGCGGGCGGGTATGCCCAGCGTGCGCAGCATCATGGTCATGGAAGTAGCAAAATATTCGCAGTGGCCTTTCTTCCGGTCAAACAGGAAGCGGGCCAGCGGATCAGGTTCTCGCAATCCCGGCAATTGCAGTGTGTAACCGTAATTGCTTTGCAGGTAGCGTTCGATATCTCTGGCGCGAACGTAGTTGGAGGTCGACGAGGCAGTCGCCTGCCGGGCCAGTTGCGCCACCCGCGGGTCAAGAGTTGGAACCTGTAAATAAATATTAGCGATGTGTGGGGGATAGTCTGTGGAATTGGAATCGAGAACAAAAGGCTCAGGATCCCGAGTATCGGCCTCTGCAGAGTAGATGCCAACGGTTTGAGCGCCGTCCCCATCGCCCGCACCGGAGCCTTCGGCGGGACGAGCATTGAAAACGGAACCATCCGACTTGATCTCCAGGATGCGATAGTCGCCATTAATCTTGAGAGGAACCGGAGCCAGGAAAAACAGATTCAAGCCCACTGGTTCCATGACGACACGGTAGGAGAGTGTTTGCAACTTTGGCGCGGGGTGTGCTTCAGAATAGAAAGAGAAATTACTGATGTGGGTCAGGTCCAGCGGCGAGTTGTTCAGGCCGTGCAGAGAAGGCACTTCAAGCGGATTCCACCAGTGCCGGCCGTCAAAGTTTGCCAAAGTAATACCACGCCAATGCGGGTTGCTGGGCAGCTTGCCGTATTGCACCTGTACATGCATGACCACATTGCTGGATTGCTGAATCTGACCGATGCCTCCCAGATTTACTTCCGGACTGAACCCGGCAACAAGGGAGCTTTGTATGCCAAGATTGCGGAGATATCCGCTGGTGCTCACGCGCGGTAGAAGAAAGAAAAGGAGCGCGGCGCCGGCCAGGGTGAGCAAGCCGAGAACGCCGGAGATGCCGGCAAGAGACGCATAAAACTTTGCGTCGTGATGCGGCGGCACGCCGGCAGCCAGCGTTTCCTGCTCCGAGCGCCGCATCTCCATGCTGACGAAGGTGGCAATGGCGACCAGAATAAACAGCGAAAAAGTGAGAAGGAACAGTGTGTCCACGGTCAGAACGGCGGCCGCAAGCAACATCAGGAACGAGAGCACGGCAAGATACATCAGATCGCGGTCGCGACGCACGGAAAAGATCTTGATGACCATGCTGAAGAGCACCATGTGCACGGTGGCGTTAATGAAGCTCTCAGAAAAGTAAAAATAGTCCGCAGCATAAAACGCGAAGTAGATCAGTGTGAGTAAAGTAGTCCAGCGTTCTGAAATGGCAAAGGTCTTCCGCATCAGCAAGAGATAGCCGCGCAGCAGCAGCGCGGGTAGCACCAGGGCGAGGGAAGGCGCATCAAGCTTGTTGGTGCCCATGAGCGCGGTAAATCCGACGACTACAAGAATGTAAAGCGACCACTGAAAGAAACGCTCCGCGCTGCCCGAGCCGGGAACGGCCTTGCTTGCTGTAAGGTTGAGACTGCGCGTGGACACTTCCTTCATTGTCCCTGAATTTGGGCGCGGAGCAAAGCGCAATTCGCACGCCGATGACCCAACGTAACCGGGTGAACCCTGAAGGAAATAATGATGTTAGAATTGAAAACGCCGGGTCCCGCGCGACGCAATCCCGCCAATCCCGCCAGGTCCGGAAGGAAGCAACGGTAACGGGCTAGTGCGTGTGCAGCGGGGTGCCCGGTAAGGTTTTGGAATGAATTTAAAAAATCTCCTTTGGGCATTTGCCGCGGTCGTTCTGATTGTTGTTCTATGCAAGGCATTTTTGCCCGAATGGATTCTCTCCGGGTTTCACATCGGCTGATAGCTGGTACCGCCCTCTGAACTCCTACCGCTGGTTTCTAAAACCTTTTACAATATTAGTTTTACACTTATCGACTTGGAGACACTTTTTTGGCCAACCTTGTACGCGCGAAAATCTCAGCTCTCGGAACTTATGTCCCACCGCGCCTTCTGACCAATGCCGACCTGGAAAAAATGGTCGAGACTTCCAATGACTGGATCATCGAGCGGACCGGAATCCGGCAGCGGCATATTGTGGACAAAGGAATGGCCACGTCTGACATGGCAATTGAAGCGGCGAAAGGCGCGCTAAAGGAGCGCGGCATTCCGGCCAGCGAAGTAGAAGCCATTTTTCTGGGCACGGTG
>DATCAX010000597.1:0-5414 GCA_036512375.1 Candidatus Angelobacter sp.
TGAATGGATTGAAGCCAATGCCTTCGATCTGATGAAGGATTATTCTTCCGCCGGCAAGCAGCACGACACGATCGTGCTTGATCCGCCGGCCTTCGCTAAGTCAAAGAAGAATCTGGAATCAGCCATGCGCGGCTACAAAGAGCTGAACCTGCGGGCGCTGAAAATGCTGCGCCCCGGCGGGGTACTGATCACCTGCTCTTGTTCTTTCGCCGTAAGCGAGCAGGACTTTTTCGCCGTGTTGAATGAAGCCGCGCAGGACGCCCACCGGTCGGTTCGAGTCCTGGAAAAGCGGACACAAGCCAAAGACCACCCCATCCTGCTGGGTGTTCCTGAAACGTTCTATTTGAAGTGTTTTGTTCTTTCAGTAATCTAGATTCCCACGCATGATGAACGTAGATTATTGATAACAATATAAATATGTCTTTCTTTAGTACTTGACAATAACACACTCATATTTTATGATTGTAAAGTACTAATAAATATTAGATGTTCTGCAGGCCGCAGTTATAGAAACAAATTATCTGAAGGAGAAAATATCCATGACCATCACTCGAATCGACCCTTTTCGCGAGCTGGCGAGCTTTTTTGAGACCTTTACCGAGCCAACCGGAAAAGACCAGTTGACTGCGGGCAGCTTCGTTCCCCCGGTAGACGTTTACGAAGACGAACAGAACCTGATCCTCAAGCTGGAAGTTGCCGGTTTGAACGATGAGGACGTCAACGTCAGCGTGGAAAACAACACTCTGACCGTCCACGGCGAGCGCAAGTTTGAAAAGGAAGAGAAGGAAGAGAATTTCCATCGCATTGAGCGCCGGTACGGTTCATTCGTCCGCACGTTCAAGCTTCCCAACACCGTGGATTCGGAGAAGGTAGAAGCCAGCTATGACAAGGGCATTCTGAAGATCACGCTGGCCAAGCGGGCGGAAGCGAAGCCGCGGCAGATCAAGGTAGGGAACGGCCAGAAGAGTCTCCAGGGGTAAATCGCCATGGAGAGATCCATGCCCTGCTTGATGAATGTTTGTACGGGAGATGGATGCTCATCTCCCGTTTTCTTTTGCACAGACGAGACAAGACGCTGTCGAAGCGAGACAATTAATAGACGCAGGAGAAAACAATGGCAATTCGCTGGGACAAATTCACGATCAAGGCGCAGGAAGCGATCCAGCAGGCGAATGAGCTTGCGGGCCAGCACGGAAATCCGGAGATGCTGCCTGTGCACCTTTTAGCGGCGCTGTTGCAGGACAGCGAAGGCATTGTTGCGCCGGTTCTGGCCAAGGTGGGCGTGAATCCGGCGACTCTCCAATCACAGGTGACAGAGCGCATCGGTCGATTGCCGAAGGTTTCCGGGGCGTCGGCCCAGCCGCACCTCTCCGCCGCCATGTCGAAATTGCTGGACCAGGCTTTCAAAGAAGCAGACACCTTCAAGGACGAGTATGTCTCCACGGAGCATCTGCTTTTGGCGATGACAGCCGACAAGGACAAGGCCAATGAAGCTCGCCAGCTTCTTGCCGCAGCAGGCGCCGAGCATGACGCGATTTTGAAGGCGCTCACCGCCGTGCGCGGATCGCAGCGCGTGACCGATCAAAATCCTGAAGGCAAGTACCAGGCGCTGGCCCGCTATGCGAAGGACCTGACGGAACTGGCGCGGAAGGGCAAACTCGATCCCGTGATTGGGCGTGACGAGGAAATCCGCCGCGTGGTGCAGGTGCTGGCGCGCCGCACGAAAAACAATCCTGTGCTGATCGGCGAGCCGGGTGTTGGTAAAACGGCAATCGTTGAAGGACTGGCGCAGCGCATCATCTCCGGCGACGTGCCGGAAATCCTGAAGAACAAGCGCGTGGTTGGGCTGGACCTGGGATCCATGCTGGCCGGGGCCAAGTATCGCGGCGAATTTGAAGACCGATTGAAAGCGGTGCTTAAGGAAATTGAAGACTCCAACGGACAGATCATCCTCTTTATCGACGAACTGCACACAATCGTTGGGGCGGGCGCTTCGGAAGGCGCTGTCGATGCCAGCAACATGCTTAAACCAGCGCTCGCCCGTGGAGAGCTGCGCGCGATTGGGGCGACGACGCTCACGGAATTCCGCAAATACATCGAGAAAGATGCTGCCTTGGAACGGCGCTTCCAGCCGGTGTTCGTCGGCGAGCCGAACGTGGAAGACACGATTTCCATTCTGCGCGGCCTGAAAGAGAAATATGAAGTGCACCATGGTGTACGTATTAAGGACTCGGCGATTGTTTCGGCCGCGACTTTATCCAGCCGCTACATCACCGACCGTTTTCTGCCAGACAAGGCCATCGATCTGATTGACGAAGCCGCGTCTTCATTACGCATTCAGATTGACTCCATGCCGACGGAAATCGACCAGCTGGAGCGCCGCGCGACCCAGCTTGAGATTGAGAAGCAGGCGCTAAAGAAGGAGGACGACGCCAACTCGAAAGAGCGGCTGGCGATCGTGGAGCGCGAGTTGGCGCAGATCCGCGAGCAGGCCAACGCCCTGAAAGTGCGATGGAAGGAAGAAAAGGAAGGCATCACGCGCATCCGCCAGCTCAAGGAGCGCATTGAGCAGTTGAAGATTGAAGAACAGCAGGCGGAGCGCGGCGGAAACCTGGAGCGTGTGGCGGCTATCCGTTACGGAGAACTGCGCCAAGCGGAAACCGAACTGGCGAAGCTGAGCGCGCAGGCGGACGACAAGCAGCGCCGCATGCTGAAAGAAGAAGTGGATGAGGAAGACGTTGCGCGAATCGTTTCCAAGTGGACCGGCATACCGGTTTCAAAGATGCTGGAAGGTGAAGTCCGCAAACTGGTAAGCATGGAAGACCGGCTGCGCCAGCGAGTGGTCGGCCAGGACGAGGCGCTGGAGCGGGTTTCCAACGCGGTAAGGCGTTCGCGCGCAGGCTTGAGCGATCCCAAGAAGCCAATTGGTTCGTTCATCTTCCTGGGCCCGACCGGCGTGGGAAAGACGGAACTGGCGCGGGCCGTGGCGGAGTTCCTTTTCGATGACGAGCATGCCATGATCCGGATCGACATGTCCGAGTACATGGAAAAACATGCTGTGTCGCGGCTGATCGGCGCGCCTCCGGGATACATCGGCTATGACGAAGGCGGCCAGCTTACAGAAGCGGTGCGTCGTCGCCCTTACAGCACGATTCTGTTTGATGAGATCGAGAAGGCGCATCCGGATGTGTTCAACATCCTGCTGCAAATCCTTGACGATGGCCGACTGACGGATTCGCGCGGCCGCACCGTGGACTTCAAAAACACGGTGATCAGTATGACGTCGAATATCGGAGCGAGTTATTTGCAGGCTGAGGGCGTCAGTTCGCCGGAAGCGTTTGCTGAAGCCACCGACCATGTGATGGAGGCGCTGCGGCAGCATTTCCGTCCGGAGTTCCTGAATCGCGTGGACGACGTGATTGTCTTCAAGCCTCTGGGCGAAGAGCAGCTGACTCACATTATCGAATTGCGGCTGGATGACTTACGCAAGCTTCTGGCCGACCGCAAGATCACCATTGAGCTTACGCAGCCGGCCAAGGAATTGTTGTTCCTGGAAGGCTATGATCGGGCTTACGGAGCGCGTCCGTTGAAGCGGGCGATTCAGCGGCTAATCCAGGATCCGTTGGCGTTAAAGATACTGGAAGGCGAAGTGCTGCATGGCGATCACGTGGTTGTGGATGCAGATGTACACAAACGGAGGATGGTATTCACGGTAAGCGGACGCGTTGAGGCAAAACCGGTAGGTGCGCAACGCGCCAAATAAAACAATAGGCCACAAACAAGCGCTCAGAAGCAATGTGCTTGTTTGCGGTTTTTTTTGACGTGGAATGGATACGCCAGAAACCGGGCGACCTCAGTCCTTGGCTTTCTTGGTTTCAGACTTCTTGGATTCCGACTTCTTTGAACTGCTGTCCTTCTCTTTATCCTTGCTTTTAGCTCCGTCATCTTTGGCGGCCGAATCTTTTTTCTCCGAACCAGCTTTCTCGGAGCTGTCTTTTTCTGAGCTGCTTTTTTCGGAACTCCCATCAGCCTTGGACTTGTCGCTCTTCCCCCCGTAGTCGGTCACGTACCAGCCGCTGCCCTTGAACTGGACATTGGGGGCGTGCTGCACCTTCTCGACCGGCGCGCCGCAATCGGGGCATTTCCTGATTGGCCGGTCAGAGAACTTTTGTATCTTTTCGAATTTGTGTTTGCACTTCTTACACTGATATTCGTACAGAGGCACGCGGAAATATCCTTACACATGAAAGTGTTTGTGATGTGATCTTAACAGACACTCCGCTGGCAGCAGAATCCGGGCGCGAGAGTGCATCGCGCAGATGCTATGCTTACCGCCGGAAAGTGAACGCACGATGGCCGAGCACACAAAACCGGGCACGCTCTATGTGGTGGCCACTCCCATTGGCAACCTGGAAGACATTTCTTATCGCGCGGTGCGGGTGTTGAAAGAAGCTGACCTGATTGCCTGCGAGGACACGCGCCACACCGCCAAGCTGCTGCACCACTATGGCATTGATAAGCCCACCGTCAGTTACCACGAACACAATGAGGCCGCGCGCGCGGAAGAGTTGGTAGCGAAGCTTGCACAGGGGCTGAACGTTGCGCAGGTTTCTGATGCAGGGATGCCGGGCATTTCCGATCCCGGCTATCGCGTGATCAGTCTTGCCATTGAGAGGGGAGTGCAGGTGGTTCCGATTCCGGGAGCCTCCGCTCTGGTCGCAGCCCTGGCTGCCAGCGGTTTGCCCACTGACCGCTTTCAGTTTCTTGGCTTTCTGCCGGCCAAGTCCGGTCAGCGGCGCACGACATTGGAAACGCTTCGCCATGCAGAGCACACAACTGTAGTCTATGAGGCGCCGCATCGCATAGCTGAGACCATGAAAGACATCGTCGAGTTGTTGGGCGTGGAGCGGCCGGTGGTGCTGGCGCGTGAACTTACGAAAATGCATGAGGAGTTCATTCGCGGGAGCGCCATGCAGGTGCTTCATCGCATTCAGGAGCATGAGTTGAAGGGCGAGATGACGCTGCTGATCGGCAAAGGCGCCGCCCAGCAAATGGCAACTGCGGCAAAAGACATCGCGCAACGTCTGGATGAAATCATGCGGGAACAAAAGCTGGACGAGAAGGCCGGGCTCAAAATCCTGGCCAAAGAGCGCGGGCTTTCCAAGAGCGAAGTGTACCGGGAGGTGCAGCGGCGGCGGAATCGCTAGTCTTAAGTAATTCTTTAGAAACAACATCATCTTTAGGGCGGATAATTGGATCATGTGCAGCCCGCAACGGCCATCGCACACGGACCCGGACCAGCACATGGAGACTGATTTCCACCAGCCTGGAGGCGTTCAGTCAGGGGTAATCCATGGCCGGCAACGCGTCTCCCAGCAAACGCGCTTTGTTCCTCGGCGGGATTGCAGCGGCAG
>DATCAX010000598.1:0-6215 GCA_036512375.1 Candidatus Angelobacter sp.
TCCGCGCCATCAGCGACTATGAGTATGAGTTGCAGATGGCCCTGATGAACCGCAAGCTGCAGCCGCAACTGGAAACCGTTTTTATGATGCCCGCGGAAGCTTATTCCTATTTGAGCTCGCGGCTGGTCAAAGAGATTTTTCGCCTTGGCGGTTCCGTGCGCGGGCTGGTGCCGGAACTGGTGGAACAACGACTGCGGGAAAAATTCCATGGCACCGCAGCCACAATTTAAAAGAGGTCCAAAATGGCGACGCTTCCGGCAGTAAAACAGTTTAGTGACCGCGTTAACCGTATTGAAATTTCCGCCACCATGGCAGTTGTTGCTGAAGCGGCAAAGCTGAAAGCCAACGGAGTGGACCTGGTGGAGTTTGGCGCGGGTGAGCCGCATTTCCCCACGCCGCAGCACATCAAGGATGCGGCCATTGCCGCCATCAACAACAATTGCACGCGTTATACGGCTGTTGCCGGCATACAGGAGTTGCGTAACGCCATTCCTCGCCGCCATGCCGCCGATTTTGGATCCATGTATCAACCGGCGGATTGCATGGTTTCCACCGGCGGAAAGCTTGCCTTGTTCAACGTGCTCCAGGTGCTGGTGGACCACGGCGATGAAGTCATTGTCCCTGTCCCTTACTGGGTTTCATTCAAAGACATCATTGAATACGCCGGAGGCAAGTGCGTTTTTGTCGAGACCGACGAAGCAGAGAATTTCCGCTTGACGCCGGAGATGATTGAGCGGCAGATCACGCCGCGGACGCGCGCCATCATCATCAACACACCCAACAATCCCAGCGGCGCCGTGCTGGATCCAGGCGATTTCACGGCGATTCTGCGCATGGCGCACAAGCGCGGGATCTATGTGATTGCCGACGAGTGCTACGTGTACCTGAATTTCACGCCGCGGCGATTCTCCGCCGGGTCAATCACTGACGTGAAGCAGCATCTGATAATTGTGGGCTCTCTTTCCAAGACGTATGCCATGACCGGCTGGCGACTGGGATATGCGCTGGCTCCTGTCCCCATCATCAATGCCATGACGAAGCTGCAGAGCCAGAGCACCTCCAGCACGGCGCACATGGTCCAGATGGCCGGTCTGGCAGCTGTAACCGGGCCGCAGGATTGCGTGGAGAAAATGAAGCAAGATTACATCCAACTGCGTGATCTCACTCTGGGCCATCTCAGCCTGATTCCCGACGTGACCTGCGTGAAGCCGGAAGGAGCGTTTTACGTCTATCCCAACGTCTCGGCTTATTTTGGGAAGTCAGGGATCACGTCGGCTGCGGACATCGCCAAGCGCCTGCTGCATGAAGCCCACGTGGTTACTGTTCCAGGCGAGGCTTTTGGGACCCGCGACCACATTCGTCTGTCATATGCCACATCACCCACGGAGATTGAGCGCGGCCTGGAACGCATGCAGGAGTGGTTCGGGAAACTGTAAGGGGCTTCCCGACAACCCAGAAATTGAGCCAAACGTATATGGGTGCGCGGCTGAGATTGCTGGAGTTCCCAATGCCAAGCTGCTGCTGGACAACACCCAGCCGATTTTACGAGTCTAAGGTCTTCTAGGCCAAGGACATCACGGTCACACATACTGGCATGCCCGATCTTTATCCGTTACTTTTGCAACCGCAGTTTCACGAGCGCGTCTGGGGCACCCGCGACCTCAAACCGTTTTACGCCCGTGAAGTGACCGGGGGGCCGATAGGAGAAGCCTGGCTGACTGGCGATAATTGTACAGTTGCCAATGGGGCACTCAAGGGTCGAACCCTGGCTAATCTGGTGAAAGAATTCGGCGCACAGTTTCTGGGCGATGCGGCCGGGGATGCATCCCGCTTTCCCCTGCTGATTAAATTTCTGTTTCCGACGGAAAAGCTTTCTGTGCAGGTCCACCCGGACGATGAAGGCGCGGCAAGAGTCGGTCAGCCGTGCGGGAAGACCGAATGCTGGTATGTGCTACGCGCCGATGCGGGAGCGCAAGTGGGACTGGGCCTGAAGCCGGGAACGAGCAAAACCGAGATCGAAGTTGCCATCCGCGAAAACCGCATGGAGCATCTGCTGAACTGGATTGACGTTCATGAAGGCGACATGATTTACGTGGATGCTGGCACCGTTCACGCAATTGGGGCGGGAGCGGTCATCGTAGAGACGCAGCAAAACTCTGACACCACGTACCGCCTCTATGATTACGGGCGTCCGCGGGAGCTGCATATTGAAGACGGTTTGCGCGTTACCAAGGAGCACACGCACGCGGGCAAGGCAATTGCAGGGCAGCCGCAAATTGAGCAGGGAAAAGAGCAGATCAATCTCGTGACTTCACCCTGTTTTATCGTTGACCATTTCAAAATGAATCGTCCCTGGGAGTTTCGGCGGCCGCGGCATGCGAAGAGCAGCGTCTGGTGCCTGGTTGCAACGCGCGGATGCGGCGTGATTGAGAGTGAAGGCGCCGCTCCCGTAACCTTTACCAGCGGAGAAACCGTGGTCGTCCCCGCAGCCGTGGAAAAGTTTCTGTTGAAGCCGCAGTGGGAGCTGGAATTCTTGTGTGCATCACTTCCGGTAGAAAAAGTTGAACAACCGGCGACTGTCTTGTTAGAAAAAAGTTTCTCAACGCTTCAGCGTTGAGCCAATAAACAGCTTTGCGGACACATTGAAGGACAATGGGCTTCAGCCCTGTGGGTGCTTGTGAGCAAACAGCCATTTTATCCAGTGATTCTTGCCGGCGGCAGCGGGACGCGCTTCTGGCCCAGAAGCCGACGCAAGCAGGCCAAGCAGGTGCTGGCGCTTGACGGCAAACAAACAATGATCCAGAAGACCATGGAACGCCTGCTTCCGCTGGGAACAGAAAAAGATTTCTGGGTCATTACCAATGAATTCCTGGCAGAAGAAATTCAGCGCCAGCTACCGGGAATTCCTCCGCTCCAGGTTGTGACCGAGCCGGAGGCGCGCAACACGGCTCCAGCTATCGGCCTGGGAGCTTTCTTGCTGGAAAAGATAGCGCCCGACGCAATTATCGGCATGTTTCCGGCAGATCATGTCATCGCCGACGAAAAGAAATTTCGCAAAGTCCTGCAGCGGGCAATCGAAATCGCCACTCGCGAAGACCATATTGTGGTGATGGGAGTGCAACCTGCGCGTGCGGAAACCGGCTATGGATACATT
Source organism: Candidatus Angelobacter sp. (assembly GCA_036512375.1). GTDB lineage: Bacteria > Acidobacteriota > Terriglobia > Terriglobales > Acidobacteriaceae > Angelobacter. The sequence continues at coordinate 3,155 of DATCAX010000598.1, forward strand.
GAGACTGGAGAAAAGCTGGAGCCGGAACTTTTTCACGTGAAGCGCTTCACAGAGAAACCGAATCAGCAGCGTGCGGAAGAGTTTGTGACTGCGGGAAATTATTACTGGAACAGCGGTATCTTTGTCTGGAGTGCGCGCACCCTCACCCGGGCCCTGCGGGAGCATCTTTCTGAAACCACGCCTTATCTGGAACAGATTGCCGCAGCCTGGGGAACCAAAGACTTCGACAAAACGTTTGCGCAGCTTTATCCCAAGTGCGAAAACATCAGCATTGACTATGCTGTGCTGGAGCCGCGATCGGCCAAGGGCGAGCACTCTTCCAACCTATACTGCCTGCGCGCCGACTTTGGCTGGAATGACCTGGGCTCCTGGGCCGCTCTGTATGAGCATCACGCTACATTCCAAAAGGACGGCGAAACAAACGTGGTGCACGGCAAGAATTCTTATGCGTTGAATGCCACCGGCAACTACGTTTATGCGCCGCAAAAATTTGTCGCCACCGTGGGCGTGCATAACCTGGTGGTGGTTGAAACTGACGACGCGATTCTTATTACTACACGTGAGCATTCCCAGGACGTTGGCAAAATTGTGAAATACTTGAACGAGAAGAAATTGACTGAGCTGATCTAGAGAGGATGAATGGGCGCTGAGGACATTAAGTTTGGGACCGATGGATGGCGCGGCGTCATCGCCGAAGACTACACCTTTGACAATGTTCGGCGAGTGGCCGGCGCCATTGCCGCTTACGTTTTAAAGAATGAAGATCCCACCCGCGGTCTGGTTATCGGCTATGACACGCGTTATGGGTCGCGTCGTTTTGCGCAAGCCGCCGCAGAAGTGCTGGCCGGTGCGGGAATTGCCATCAAACTCTCTGACGATTACACGCCCACGCCGGCCCTCTCCTATGCAGTAAGAGAACTGAAAACTGCTGGCGGCATCATGATCACCTCAAGCCATAATCCATGGGATTGGAACGGTGTGAAATTCAAGGCTACCTATGGCGGATCGGCAACACCCGCCATCATCAAGCAGATTGAAGGGTACGTCCGCGAAGGAGCCATGCCGAAAGGCAAGGCAGCCAAGGTGGAAGAGGCAGATTTCAAAACGCCTTACGTCGAGGCTATCTGCAAGTTTGCCGATCTGGACAAGATCGCGAAAGCCAATTTCAAGTTTGCCATCGACTGCATGTACGGCGCCGGGCGTAACGTGCTGGCGGATATATTCCAGAAGCGCGGCATTCAGTACGTGCAAATCCGGAGCGAGGTTAATCCGCTGTTTCCGGGAATCAATCCTGAGCCAATTGAGCCGCATGTGCGCGCCGCGCAGGAGATTGTCGTCAAGGAAAAGTGCCACGCTGCTTTTATCACAGATGGCGACGCTGACCGCATCGGGGCCGCGGCGGAAGACGGCAGCTTTGTGGATTCGCACAAGATTTTTTCCATCCTGCTGCAGTGGGTGGTAACGCGCCATCAGGATTGGCCGGGCGACGTGGCGCGCGCGTTCAATACCACGCGAATGCTGGATCGTATTGCCGCCAAGCATGGACGCACGTTGCTGGAATGCGGCATTGGCTTCAAATACATCTGCGACCTCATGCTGGAAAGGCAGATTGTGATTGGCGGGGAAGAGTCTGGCGGCATCGGCTTCCAGCGCCACCTCCCCGAACGCGATGGGCTGCTCAATGCTTTGCTTCTGGCCAATGTGATGGCCGATGAAGGCAAGAGCCTGGGCCAACTGGTGGCCGCGCTGCAATCGGAATACGGTCCGCATTTTTATGCGCGGCGTGACCTGCGTATTCCGAACGAAGTGAAAGAGGCCGCGATTGCCCGCGCCGGCAGCAGCGAAACGACATCTCTGGGGCGCTACAAAGTCTTGCGCAAGGAAAATCTGGATGGCATCAAGTTCTTTCTGGATGCGCCCATCAAAGACAAAGGCGCTGACGCGTGGGTCCTGTTGCGGTCTTCCGGTACGGAGCCGTTGATGCGCATTTATGTAGAAGCCTCGTCGCCGGACCTGGTGCAGGAAATTCTTGAAGAAGCTGTTGCTTTCGTTGACAGCAAGGTCCCTGCCGCAGCGCGCTGATGGAGAGTACCCAAACGGGCCGCGACTCCCGATTTGTTTTCTGCATTGCGGGGCAGCCGCTCTGTTTGCTTAAATGGCGCATATGCCTTACCAGCGCACTGTCATTCGCTTGTTGCTTGCCATGGTTCTTTGTATCTCGATTACCCAGGCGCAACAGGTGCGGTCTGCGCCTCCGCCGGCCATCCTGGAGATTTACCGCGATCCGGTAAAGCCGGCCAAGATGGTCGAGTACACGCGGATTGAAGGCGAAGCGGCGCTGGCCTGTGCGCGGGCCAGTACGTGGCCTTATCTGACGATGCAATCGATTACCGGCCCGCAAATCGAGGTCTGGTACATCGAAGGGTTTGACTCATACGCGTCAGTGGAACACAGTTCGGAGCAATTCACCAGAAACCCAACATTGAGCGCTGAGTTAAACCGCTTGATGGAAGCCAAAGTTAACCTGGTTGGCGATGCGCGCGTGATTTTTGCGCACTACCGTGAAGACTTGAGCAGCAATGCAGAACTGATGCAACCGCGCGCGCGCTTCTTTACTGCCACGCTCGTCACCGTACGCCCTGGCCACGAACGTGAATTTGAAGAGATTCACCGTACGCTTAAGTCAGTGCGGCAAAAGGCCAATGCGGCAGATATTCGTGTGGTCTATCAGATTGCTTCCGGCATGCCGAAGAACATTTATCTCATTTTCTCCGCGCATCGCTCGCTGCAAGATGCTGGGATTGCGCTTGATCCTGCGGTCGATGACTACGCCGCGGACGTAGATGATTCCACCCGCAATCGGCTGGATGATTACACGCGCGTTGCTGTGCAAAGTTCTGAGACATGGCTTTTCTCCGTCAATCCGGCGATGAGTAATCCAGCAGGTGAATGGATTGCCGATGACCCAGAGTTCTGGCGCGCGTCGCCGCCATTGCAACGGCAGTCGCCAGCCAGAAAGCCAGATACGCCCCGATAGCCTCTCCGTGGTTGCCTCAAGCCA
>DATCAX010000599.1:0-2777 GCA_036512375.1 Candidatus Angelobacter sp.
AGTCCAGTTCACCCGACGGGAATTACCCCGCCAGATTCGCATGTTGCGCTTAGAACGGACAAGAAACGCAAAACGCTAGCCCGAATGTCTCGTCCTCCAGCCCTGGCTTAGCAGAGAAGACCAGCCCACTGTGTGACGCCCTTGCACAGCCCGTAGACAAAGCCGTGTAGAGCGGCAACTTATTTAATTAAGCTGCGTATGCAAACTGATTAGAGTTGGCAATTATTGTTTTTGCACCACTTACGGGGGAATGCGCCCCGGTATGCCTCTTGGCCGCAAGCATTTCCGTCGAAGCCGTGACGCCCCCATTTGTTACGGAAAGGACTGTCGGCCAGTCCTGATTGTCAAAGATCGTTGTCTGAAAAGACCTGTCTCTACCTTAACAGATGGCGGAGACTCGTCCAAGACATTAGATGATGGCGAGCCACGTGGCGATTCAGACTCCGTCCCGCTAAGGGCAGTTTGCATACGGCGGCGCACCCACCGCCAGCGATCGGTTCTTAAGCTGCAAACGGTAGTACTGGAGACGGATATTGGTATCAACGTAATTTGGGTCGGTAGGGATCACGTTGCGCCAATAGACGGTGGCGGCGGTGTTCGTGAGTGTAGCGTTGGGATCGCCCTGAACGCTCTTCCATGTGGTCTCGGTTACCGGCGTGGTAAAAAGCGACGGATCGATCACCATGAGTTCCGCGCGGAAAAAGCGGTGTCGCACGCAAATGGTTGGGGCAACGTGCCATCCCCAATTCACAAAGCATTGCGGATTATTTCTGGTAAGCGTGTGAAGGTGGCCGTCAATCCAGACTTTTCTCGGCTTTGCTCCCGCGGCAATCATGAGGCGGCACATCTCATGAGCGCGGGCCCAGCAGCCGTCGTCGGGATAGAGAAAGGGAATACATGGCGCGGGCACGGTGAGGGGATTGCAAGTGGTGGCGCTGCACAAGGCAAACAACTGGCTGGCGCGCCGAGGCGAGACACAGCACAGGCAGCAGAACCAGCGGCGGCAGAAACGCCGGAACCAACTGGTACGGGCCTTGATTTTCTCCGGCGGCGCGGGCTCGGGGAGGGCCGGCCCGAGCGGATCGGCACGCACATCGATGATTTCATGGTCGTCGGTTTCGGTGACGATCAGCGGTTTTTTTGTTGCCAGGCCGGCGCGCAGCATCTCCAGCGAATCGGCAAAGTCAGGATGGCTGGCTTTCAATAGATGGCGCGCGTGTGACGCTTCAAGGTCGACGCCGAAGTCCGACTGCGCAGCCGGAAGTCCCATGCGGGCAGCAGGCTCGATGGCCAGCACCCGGGTCAGCAATGGAATCAACAGGCGCGTGATACCCCTTGTCTGGGGATTGACTTCAAGGTAAACAGGCAGGCGCATCTGCCGCAGTTGTTCGAGGATTTCCAGCATGCCGGCGGCGCGTTCGCCGGGAAAGAGGCGGGCGGTGACGCCGCCCTCAAAGCCAATGGAAACGCCGTTAGGATTGAGCCGGAAAAATTCAACACCGCTCAGCTTTTCAATATGAGGGTCAGTGGCGACGATCCGACCAACAATTGCATTTAGATTGGGCATAGGGGAACCTCCTCTCGTGTGCAGGAAGACTATACCCAAAGAAGACGAGAGGGCAGGGAAAATCCCTTTGTTCCAAAATGGGAAAGCGGTGTTCTTAGAGACGTAGCATGCTAGGTCTCTACGTTTGGGGGTTTACATGGTTCCGGCGCAAAGCTGGCCGGCGATTTCAGAGGCCTCGTTTGCGCAGGGATCGAATCAAGCCACTCGCAGATATGAACACAATCGTCAGGCCAGGCAGCAAATTCATCCATTTAGAATCGGTGAAACGCAGGAACCTGGGTGTGAACCAGCCCACAGCTATGAGAAGAACGATAAACGCCGCTGCTGAGATCATAACGCCCCACAGGATTGATAGCGCACGCGGCGACCGGTTGAGGCTGGTCTGTTCGTGTTCGGCAGAGGGTTGATTTGACAGAAAGCGCAAGGTCCCTCCGACCTACTCGCACGCTGGTCAGGTCGCGTGCTCGATGACCGCCGCCGGGATGATGTGATGGATAAAAAACGGCAGGCCTTTTCGACCTGCCGCGATTTGGTTTTTAGAAGAGACGTAGCATGCTGCGTCTCTACGGTTTTGGATTTTACTGTTTCTTGGTCGGCGCTTTCTTCTTTGCTGCTCCGGTCTTCGGTGCTCCGGTTTTTGCCGGCGCTTTCTTGGTTCCCGGCGCGCCCTTGGGGTTGATCAGGTTAAGAGCGTCCTCTGCGTTGAACGGGAATGAACGCACAGATGTCTGTCCCGTGGTGCTGAGCGTGACGTCAACGCGGCGGTTCTGGGCCAGAGCCAGGACTTTGGCGTTGCGATTGAGCTGCGCTTTTTGCGCCGCTGTGATGTTCTGTTCCTGGTCAACGGCCTGTTTGACTTGCTCTGCGCTCATGGGCTCTTCTTCGCCCAGACCCTGTGTCTCAATGGCGTCGGCGGCGACACCCTGGGTAACCAGGTAAGCCTTGGTGCGCTCCACACGACGTTCCGAGAGCAGCTTGTTGTATTCAGGTCCACCGCGCGGATCGGCATGGCCTTGCAGGATCAAGTGAGCATCAGGCTTGAAAGCCAGATACTTTTTGAAGTCCTCAGCAAGGGCGAGCATGGTCCGCTTCTGGCTGGCCAGCAACCCGCTGGTTACGGGACTGTTGACCGTGGGCTGCGCGGTGGGGAAGTAGATGCTGTGCAGTGAGAGGCGCTGCTCGAGTTGGACCTGTTCCTTTGGCGGAGCTG
>DATCAX010000600.1:0-6891 GCA_036512375.1 Candidatus Angelobacter sp.
AACTTTTACGTCATAATCTCCTGGCGGCAGCGACTCAACGCTGAATTCTCCCAGCTTGCCGGTTTTCACTGTTCTGCTCAGGGAATATGTCCGTGCCGTGACCCTCACCGTGGCCGCAACAATCCGTGCTCCCGTGGCATCTTGCACCGTTCCCACCAGCGCCCCCTCAGGGATTTGGGCGTTGGCGTAAAGGCAAAGTGCAAAAAGCAGACCAAGACAACCTGAAAGAACCTTCATCCAAGGACGCTCCAGAAATCGAGCCAACAACAGTCGGCGTGCGCAGCAAAGTTTTCAAAAAATGGGATCAGACCGCTTGGAGTCTACTATTTCCGCATACTTTACTACCCGTTCTAGTATCTCAATGCAGGAAGATCGCTTAGAAACGGGCGGAATATGCAAGGAATCGAAGGCCCCAAGGCAAGATCCACCAATTTTAGTAAAATTCAGGATATGGCCCAGTTTTTACGGATGGTGGTTTTAGTGGCACTGCTCGCGATGTCCGCGGGCTCCTTTGCTGCCGACGCCTCTCTACTAAAGCCGCCCGCCGGAGCCAAAGCCGCTGTTGTGGTATTTGAAGACTTACAATGCCCGGACTGCTCGCACGCCTATCCGTTGGTTTGGGAAGCCGCGAATGCCCATAAGATCCCCGTGGTGCTGCATGACTTCCCTTTGCCCATGCATAACTGGTCATTTGAGGCCGCAATCTGGGCTCGCTATTTCGACAAAACATCGATCGACCTGGGAAACGAGTTTCGTAAATTCATTTACAGCAATCAGATACAGATATCCAGGGACAATTTGCCGAAGTGGGTACAGAAATTTGCAGCCGACAACAAAGCTGACGTCCCCCTGGTCAACGATCCTGACGGCAAGCTCGCGGCATTAGTCCGGGCAGATTACCTCCTGGGCCAGCGCATTGGAGTGGAACATACGCCCACAATCTGGGTTGTAGGTAATGGCGCGATTTCTCAACCTCTGGTGGAAGAAGCGAAAGACCGCGGCAAACTGGAACAGATGATCGAAGAAGTGCTGAGCAAGGCGCAGCCAGCTTCTCCAGCCCCGAAAGCAATTGTTCCGAAGAAAAGTAGAGTCAAAACCCCTAAGAAGGCAGGATGACAAAGAATGAATAACCTGGCAAAACGTTTCGTTCACATGGTGGCGGGGCTCGCCATTGCGCTCGCTCCACTTGCTTCCCATGCGGCTGATGGGTCGTCGCTCAAGCCGCCTCCGGGCGCCCGCGTCGCCATTGTGGTGTTTGAGGATCTGGAGTGTCCCGATTGCGCCCGCGCCTATCCAGTGGTCTGGGATGCGGCCAGGAAGTACAACATCCCGGTCGTTCTACATGATTTCCCTCTGCAAATGCACCCCTGGTCATTCGACGCTGCGGTCTTTGCCCGCTACTTTGACACGAAATCGCAGAAACTGGGCGACGATTTCCGCGGTTACATTTTTCAGAACCAGCCGCAAATCGACAAACAAAACCTGCGCCAGTGGGCCGACAAGTTCGCCAGCACAAACAACTCTCCAATCCCGTTTGTTCTTGATCCGGATGGTCAGTTCAAAAACAAGATCCAGGCGGACCGTCAGATGGGGAACCAGATTGGCCTGCAGCATACGCCGACGATTTTCGTAATAGGCAATGGCGGGGCTGCAACTCCTGCCGTTGAGGTTGAGGATCGCACCAAGCTGGGCCAGATCATTGAAGACATGCTCCAGAAAGCGCCCGCAGCCCCGGCTGCGAAAAAGCCCGCGGCAAAGAAAACAACAGCCAAAAAGGCGACAAAGAACTAGAGCGCCCTTGCCAGTGCGCAAACAGGAAAACGCCCTCTCACGAGGGCGTTTTATTTGTCGACCATTTCCGGCATCGAAGCTCCTGGTTATTTGATCTTTCCCAATTCGGTAACCAGTTCTTCATAGTCAGGCTCCTGGCCTAATTCATAGGTTTTGGAAAATACGATCTTCCCCTCTTTGTCCACGATGAAGATGGCGCGGTCATTAATTCCGGGCAACGGCTCTCCCAGACGCAGGATGCCAAACTGCTGCGCCACTCCAGCGTGTGGCCAATAGTCACTCAATAGTGGATACTCCAGCCAGCCAATTGACTTCTCCTGCCAGGCAAGATGGCTGTAAATTGAATCCGGGCTGATGCCCACGACCTGGGCATCGTGTTCGGCGAACTTTGGCAGATACCTGCCGTACGCCGACATCTCGTTCGTTCAAGTCGGACTCCAGTCCAACGGGTAAAACGCCAGAATCACGTTCTTTTTACCTCGGAGATCACTGAGCTTAAACTTGTGCCGCTGTTTTCCCGTCACTGCGGGGAGCTCAACCTCCGGGGCCATCTCTCCAGCTTTCAAAGCCGCCATTCTTTCCCTCCACTTAGTCTTGACCGGCCTTTTCTCCGCAAGCGCCAGCCTCTGCCGCATGAACCCGTAATTTTATCGTGGTCAAATAATTTAAGACAGGGTAGCTTAAAGAAAACAGCGGGCGCATGACCGGCATCGAATCCCGTTGTCCCCTTTTGGTATCCGAAGTCGCAGGATGCCTACCGGCGAAACAGCGCGTCTTCTTAGGAGTGAAAATGCTGGGTTTGAGCGGTTACAATTACGGGCACTTTTCCCGCGAACTATTTCGTGAACTGGCCCGCACCTCGTTCTCCGGTCCCGGACCGGGCACGCGCGCGCCTGATTTTAAGGTCACGTCTCTCGACGGCGAGACCATTCGTTTAAGCGACTACGCCGGAAAAAAGAATGTTCTCTTGGTTTTTGGCTCGGCCACCTGTCCCATGACGGCCGCCTCTATTGTTCAAATCAACGAGCTTTACGACCGTTTTCGCGGTGACGAAATCGAATTCCTCTTTATTTACGTCCGCGAAGCTCATCCCGGCGAGATCATTCCTGCGCACAGCTCCATGCGGGAAAAGATTGAGGCTGCCCGGCTCCTGCGTGATGAAGAAGACATGCAAATGCCAATCCTCGTGGATGATTTGCGCGGTTCCATCCATCGCAAGTACTCCAAACTGCCTAATCCGGCATTCCTCATTGATAAAGCCGGCCGCGTCGCGTTCCTTTCCCTTTGGTCCAAGCCGGCAGGACTTGGCCAGGCCATTCAGCAACTTCTGGACGTTCAAGAAGAGCGCGGAGTCGACCACGCTGTGGTAAGCGGAGGCCAGGACCTGGATATGCCTGTTCCTTATAGCTCGCTTTACGCCTACCGCGCACTGGAGCGCGGCGGAAAAGAATCGATGAATGATTTTCGCCAGGCCCTGGGACTACCTGCGCGGGTCGCCATGACCGCTTCACATCTGGCCCGGCCGCTGCTCGACAATCCCGGTCGCGTTATGTCCATTGCCGCTCTCACTGCCGTGGTTCTGGCCGGTGGACTGTATGCCGGCTTTGAGTTGCGTAAGCGACGTCTGGGCTCGCCACAGAATCCTTATCGCGCTTACGAACGAGACAAAGGGCGTGATACCGAAGCAGGCACAGATTACGGGGCGGTGGGAATTTGATCTGAAATCCCGAAACGAAGCTCTTTCTGAAATCTCGAGCGCAGCGAGAGATCCCTATCACACCGGTAACGCGAGGGCTGAAACAGCGGAAGATTTCATCTCGGTTTCGCAGGCGGCAGGTCATTAATCGCGTTCTAGCGCCTCAGTGCCCAATTTCAAGACCCGTGCGAGTAGCAAAATCTTGTCTACCCTAGTCCTTCCCATAAAGCGTTTCTTGAGTGCGTTCATAACGCAAGGAAGATAAATAGGCTCGGAGAGTACTTCCTCGTGACATTCGCCGCAAAGGTCGTAACCATGAGCTATCGCCTGCTTGCGTATCTGATCACCGCCTGAAGACTCCGCCGACAACTCAGATCCAATCGCCCCAAGCAGGATATCCCACTCCGCGTCAGTAAAGGCATTTTTGGCTCCGCCGTACCGCCGCAGTCCACCCGTAAGGCGGTTCGGTAGGAGGTGTGCGCGTTGCTGCACAGGCAGTGGATGGGCGCCGATTTGAGAGGAGCTACGGTCGCAGAGAAAGCATCGCCATTGCTCTCTTGCTTCCGGAGTCATACGCCTAGAACGTTTTGTAGCCATAGTGTTCCGTCTTTTCGTAACGCTGAACTAGCCGCCAAATATCGTTTGTCGCTGCGATAGGGTTCCCTCGCTCCGCTCGGGATTTCAGAAAACCAGCGATTCCGCGGCTGCCGCAATCGTCTGCTGAATGTCATCATCTGAATGAGCAGCGCTCATGAACATAGCTTCATATTGTGATGGCGGCAGATAGATGCCTTGTTCCAGCATCGCGCGATGGAACTTTCCGAAGGCCTGCGTGTCTGATTTGGCTGCGGTATCCCAGTCGTGGACTTCGCCCGGCTGGAAAAACCACGTGAACATGGAACCCACGCGGTTGGCCGTCAGCGCCACACTCTTCTTTTTTGCGGCATCGAGCACACCATTCACCAGCACCGCGCTGCGTTGCTCAAGCTGCTGATAAATTCCAGGCCGCGTTTTGAGTTCGCGTAGCGTTGCGATTCCAGCAGCCATCGCCAATGGATTGCCGGAGAGCGTCCCCGCCTGATATACAGGGCCAAGTGGAGCGATCATGTCCATCAGTTCAGATCTTCCGCCATAAGCGCCGACTGGCAGGCCTCCGCCAATAATTTTGCCCAATGTCGTCAAGTCAGGTTTGATCTTGTATAGCTGCTGGGCGCCGCCAAAGCTCAAACGAAAACCGGTCATCACCTCATCAAAGATCAGCACGGTGCCGTGATGCGCGGTAATCGACCGCAGAAATTCCAGATAGCCTTGGCCCGGCGGCACGCACCCCATGTTGCCCACCACGGGCTCAACGATCACACAGGCGATCTGGTCCTTGAATTTGGCGAACGCCTCTTCCACAGGCTGCTGACTGTTGAAAGGAAGCGCCAGGGTAAATTTGGCTTGTTCATCCAGCACGCCGGCCGAGCCAGGAATGCCCAGCGTCGCCACGCCCGATCCGGCTTTTACCAGCAGCGAATCGGCATGTCCGTGGTAACAGCCTTCAAACTTCACGATGTACTTACGTCCGGTAAACGCCCGGGCCAGGCGTATGGCGGACATCGTAGCTTCCGTGCCGGAGCTGACGAAACGTACCTTGTCCATCGAGGGAAACGCTTCGATCACGGCTTCTGCCAGCTCGGCTTCAGCCGGAGTACATGCGCCAAAGCTTGCGCCATCACGATTAGCTTTCTCTACCGCTTCCACCACGCTGGGGAACGCGTGCCCAAGAATCAGCGGCCCCCAGGAGCCGACGTAATCAATGTATTCATTGCCGTCAGCGTCCCATATACGCGAGCCCTTGCCGCGCACGATGTATGGCGGCTCGCCGCCGACAGACTTAAACGCACGCACCGGCGAATCGACGCCCCCGGGAATCACCCGCGAAGCGCGTGCATGCAGTTCCTGCGATTTTGTTCGCGACTTCATCTACTTAAGTCCCTCTTTCGCTCGGCCATGCTTCGCCGGTTCAAAGGAATCTTGAATATACCGCAACTTCGCTTTTTGTCGCTTCGCTCCAAACCGCTTACGGGTTATCGATTCTATGACTTCTTTCTGCCCTATTGCGGCGGGCTCGGCGCGCAAGTCGGCCTCGCCCTTGTGTTGACGCGTGTCGTCGCGCCGTGCCGCACTTTGCCGCTCGCGCCCGTTGAACGGCCATGTCAAGATCGCTTCGTTGTTTGAAACCAGTAGTTACGACCCAATGGAGGCGACATCATGAAACGGTTTCTTTTTCTCACCTTGATCTCATTCATTTCCAGCCTGAGCTTCGCCCAGCAAAGCTCGAGGCTGCCGGACAACAAAGAGCTGGTATCCAAGGCACGCAGCTTTTACGTGGACTCCGACACCTTTTACATGAAGCCGGAAGCGCTGCAAAGTTCATTGCTGGGCCGGGCTGAGTTTAAGGCCTGGGATCTGCAAGTCACCGGCAGAAGAGACCTGGCTGATCTGGTAGTCAGGGTCCACCGTATCCCCTTTTCTAATCACTTCACCTATACCGTTACCGACCGCGAAACCGCGACAATCGTAATGGCCGGCAAGGTGGATTCGCTGGCCGGGACAGTGTACGGGCTTATCGCTGACGAGATCGTGCACAAGATGAAAGTGCTGCGCGGGGATCCGCTTCCTGCGCAAAAGCAGGAGCAGCAGCCCGCGGCCAAATCAAGTCCTCCCGTGAGCGAATGATTACATCGGGAACAGCCGCCTGCCTTCGTGGCGCTTAGGTTCTTTTGTTAGAATGAACGAGTGATTCTTCCCTTCGTCCGCGAAGTCCTGGCGGACGTGGAAAAAAGCCCTGGGTTCCAACAGGCGGCCTTATATCTAAAGCAGCGGAGGGGGGAGTCAAAGCCCCCTGCGGGGCGTATCCGTCTGTCTGGGCTCATCTCGTCAGCAAAAGCCCTCCTGATCCCCTATTTGCAGCGCGCAGCCGGCGCACCGCTGATCCTGATCGTCCCCGACAACCGCGCCGCTGAGGCAATCTGCCCCGTAATCCAATCATTTTGCGAGCTGACCGGCGCTTGCAGTCCCCAGGCGGTGGTCAAGTTCCCGGCCTACGACGTGTTGCCGTTTGAAAATATGTCTCCGCATCCGGACATACAGGAAGAACGCGCCACTGCGCTGTGGAAGATTGCAACCAACGCTGCTTTGATCGTGATTACAACGCTCAACGCGGCCGCCATGCGCTTGCACTCGGCGGACCACTACACCGGTCTGGCGCGCATTATCCGGCGCACGGACATGCTGGACCTGGAAGAACTGGTTCAGCACCTGAACACGATCGGATACTCAGCCGTGGACGTGGTGGAGATGCCCGGTCAATATGCCGTTCGCGGCGGCTTGCTGGATGCTTATCCTCCAGAAGCCGA
>DATCAX010000601.1:0-3260 GCA_036512375.1 Candidatus Angelobacter sp.
CGGACTGCTGGTGGTGCTGATGGCGCGAAGATCTTCTGCGGGCAACCGGCGGCCTTTGCTGATGGCACCGATATTCTGGGTAACAATCGAATTGTTGCGCGACCGGATCACGGGATTTCCGTGGAACCAACTGGGCGGCTCCCAGATCGACAACGTTCCATTTGCCCGGATTGCGCAGACGGCTGGCGTTTACGGGCTGTCATTTGCCGTGATGCTGGTCAATAGCGCGCTGGTGGCGGCGCTGCTTCTCCGCGGCCAGCGCCGCAAGAACCTGCTGATCTCAACGGTGGCTGCCGCCATTGCGCTACAAATCGGAGTTTTTGCCAAGCCTGCGGCTTTTACCGCCACGCATCAAGCCGTATTGCTGCAGGAAAATGTCCCCCTGCTGGGGCAGGCGGAGTGGCCCCCGAGATATTTTGACCAGACGATTTCCGAACTGGTGAAGCTGAGTGTAGAAGCGATACCCCGGCAGCCTGACAATAATCCCGGACTGATTATCTGGCCGGAATCTCCGGCGCCATTTTTCATCGCTGATCCGCGGCTCCAGCGATGGCTGGTGGCCATGGCGCAGGACAGAAATTCATACCTGGTGGTTGGCAGCCTGGGTGAAACTCAGGAAACCGGCGGCAGGCAGCAGCTTCTCAATTCCGCACTGGTGATGGATCCGCATGGCAACATGGTTGGCCGCTATGACAAAATCCACCTGGTGCCGTTCGGCGAGTACGTTCCATTTCAAAACCTGCTCTTCTTTGCCAGCAAGCTGACGCGCGAAGTGGGCGACTTTGCTCGTGGGAACCAGCGCAAGGTATTTGACCTGGGTGGAACGCATGCGGGAATTTTCATCTGCTACGAATCGGTTTTTCCGGAAGAGGTGCGCGAGTTCAACGCGAACGGCGCACAGGTGCTGATCAATATTTCCGACGATCTCTGGTACGGCGAGACGGGAGCGCCGGCGCAGCATCTGGAAATGGCAAGAATGCGCGCGGTGGAAAACCATCGCTGGGTCCTGCTGGCAACGAACAACGGCACCACGGCGTCCATTGATCCGTTTGGGCGGGTGGTGAAGCAGTCGCCGCGCAACGTCCGCACCGCACTGGTGGCGCCTTTTGCACTGGAGAACGAAAGCACGTTCTACAGCCGCAATGGCGACGTGTTTGCCTGGGCATGTGTGATAATCTCTTTGCTGGCGGTGTTTGTGCGCTGGCGCTATCGCGCGCACACCATGATTGAAGCCCGCCCCGCATAAAGGTTATGGTTGAAGAATTAGAACGCGAATATACCGCCGTGCGCGATAAAGTGCGCGATCTGCGGAGCTATCTTTGACGCCCCTTCACTCCGCCAACAATTAGCTGAAATCGAAAAAAAGGTCGGCGATCCCAACGTGTGGGCTGACCAGGAGAAGTCGCAGGTCCTGATGCGTCAGCGCCGTCGCTTGGAAGAATCCCTGGCCATGGATACCGACCTGGGCCGCCGTGTGGACGATATTCAAGCCTACTTTGACCTGGCGCGCGAAGGTGAAGCCGTGCTGGAAGAACTGCGCAAGGAAATCGACCATCTGCGCGAAGTCGCCGACAAGCTGGAAACTCAGACGTTGATGTCCGGCGAGCACGACATGCGCAACGCGATCGTCACCATCCACCCTGGGGCTGGTGGCACGGAATCACAGGATTGGGCGGAAATGCTGCTGCGTCTTTACCTGCGCTGGGCAGAGCGGCAGGGCTTCAGCACTGAGGTGAACGAATATCAGCCCGCGGAAGAGGCGGGCATCAAGTCTGCCACATTTACCGTGACCGGCGACTATGCCTACGGACTATTGCTGAGTGAGATCGGGGTACACCGGCTGGTGCGCATCTCGCCCTTTGACCAAGCCAAGCGTCGGCATACTTCTTTTGCCAGCGTCTTCGTCTCGCCGGAAATTGACGACTCCATTCAGGTGGACATCAAGCCGGAAGACCTTCGCATTGACACCTACCGCTCAGGAGGCAAGGGCGGGCAGCACGTGAACACAACGGATTCCGCTGTCCGCATCACGCATCTCCCGACGAATCTTGTGGTGGCGTGCCAGAACGAACGCTCACAGCATAAGAACCGCGAACGCGCCATGAAGATGCTGCGGTCCAAGCTCTATGAATATGAGCTGGAGAAAAAGCGCGCCATCAGCAAAAAGCTGGAAGATTCCAAGCTGGACATTGATTTTGGCTCTCAGATACGCTCGTATGTCCTGCATCCGTACAGGTTGATCAAGGACCATCGCACCAAACTGGAAGTGGGAGACGTGGACCGCGTGCTGGATGGCGACCTGAAACCGTTTATCCGGGCATTTCTTGTTGCGAGGCGCGACGAGAATTAAACTCACAAATTATGGCGCCAATTCTTGAACTGATAAAAAAGAATGCCGTGCCTGTGAACGTGATGCGTTCTGCCGCCAGGGGCGCGCTGCCAATTCCCGCGGATGAAACGCTGGAAGTGCTGGTTTACCTGGCGCAGCACCCTTTGTTCGGCCAGGATGCACGCATGACGCTGGCCCGGTGGGACCCGCAGTCTGCGCTCGAAGTGCTTAGCAAAGATACGGCCATGCCGGAAGTCCTTCTTTATTACTGGCAGGCGGAAAACCGGCGTCCTGTGCTGATGCCGACGCTGATCGAGAACCCCGCGATTACGGAAAACCTGCTGATGGAACTCGCGGATACGGCGTCACGAGAAACCGTGAACATGCTGCTGGCCAGCACTCGCGCGCGACGAACGCCGGGCGTGGTGGAAGCGCTGCTGGGAAATGTAAACGTAACGCCGGTGGAGGCACAGGGTTTGCAGGGAAGTGGTGGGCCTGCCGCAGAGAGCGCCCCGCAACCGTTGGAGGAGACGCTTGAGGAATTTGATGTTCCTCCTGAGGCGGTGGCCGCGCTGGAGACGTTTCAGCAGGAGCATGCCGCCGAGATCGCCGCGGAAGAAGGCAAGCCGTTTGAACTGGTGAAGGATGAAGGGCCGCCGGCAGTGGCCCCGACCCAGGAAACGCCTGCAATCGTTGAGGAAGAAGTGGCGACGGAAAGGCCATCAGTGGCCGCTCCTGAAGGCATCGCGGAAGTAAGCGCTCCCCAGGAAGTTACGCAGGAAAATCCCGACGAGTTTGAAGTTGTTGAGCAGAAAAAGCTCACGGTCTTGCAGAGAGTTTCCAAACTGAACGTAGGCCAGCGGATCAAGTTGGGCTTTATCGGAGGAAAAGAAGAGCGGGCGCTGTTGATCCGGGACACTGCGCGTCTGGT
>DATCAX010000602.1:0-2190 GCA_036512375.1 Candidatus Angelobacter sp.
GTCACTTCTTCCACCGGATAAGTGAGCTCGCCGTTTTCAATCCACAGGCCGCTCACGCCGCGGGAGAAATCGCCGGTAACCATGTTCACGCCAAAGCCGAGAAACTGGAACACAAAAAGCCCCTGCTTGATGTTCCCGATAATCTGTTGCGGCGTGCGGTCACCCTTCTGCAAATAAAAATTCCCCGAACCGATGCCTGGTGTGCCGGCCAGTCCGCGCGAAGCGCTGCCGGTAGTCTTGAGCCCCAGTTTTTTCGCCGTGTATGTGTTGAGCAGGTAAGACTTGAGCACACCATTTTCTATGACCACGGTGCGCCGCGTAGGAACGCCTTCGCCGTCGAACGGCTCCGTGCCAAAGCCGCCTGGCATCGTGCCGTCGTCTACAACAGTGATGTTGCGGGCGGCCACCTGCTCACCCAGTTTGTTGGCCAGAAAGGACGATTGCCGATAGATAGCGTCGCCGTTGATCGCGTCAAAAATATTATCCAGAATCGATCCTGCAACCATGGGATCAAGCACGATTGGGACCTGCGTGGAAGCGATCTTGCGCGAGCCCAGCCGGCGTAAAGTCCGGCGCGCAGCTTCGCGTCCTACGGACTCAGCCGACTCCAGCTTCGACATCGTGCGAGCCAGCGCGAACCAGTAGTCGCGCTGCATGTTGCCGTTCTCGTCCTGTGCGATGGGCGCCGCAGAGACGGAGCAATACGAGCGGCGGAACTCACCGACAAAACCATGTGAGTTGGCCAGCACTTTGTGACCAGTCGCTGCGTCAAAAGAGCCGCCGTCAGAATTCTTCATTCGCGGATCAGCTTCCAGCGCCGCGCGTTCCGCCCGTCGCGCATAATCAATGCGCTCATCGGGCGGAAGCGAGTACACATCGTCGTAATAAAGTTTGAGATCGCCCTGCAATGAACCCAGTTGGTCGGGTTCAGGAATGCCGGAGAAAACGTCTTCAGAAGTCACGCGAGCCAGATCAAGCGCGCCGCTGATCAGCCGCTGGATACCATCTTCAGAGAAGTCGCTGGAATATGTGCTGGCAGAGTGCTGGCCAATAAACGTCCGCAGTCCAATGGCGCGTGACCCCGACTCCTTCAGCGTCTCTACTTCTCCCATCCGCACGACTGTGGAGAATTACGATCCTTCGCGCACCACAGCTTCAGCCGCGGTCGCGCCGGCTTTCATCGCCCGCGAAACTACGCTGGTCGCCAGATCACGCAGATCGGTCTCGACTGGATTTAATGTTTGCGTTTCTGTTGCCATTATCTTGCCAGGACTTTCATCGCGCGGTGCCGCCCACGGTCATGCTGTCGAGCTTCAGCGTTGGAATGCCAACGCCGACAGGTACTGACTGTCCATCTTTGCCGCAAGTGCCAACGCCTTCATCAAGCTGAAGATCGTTGCCCACCATAGAAACTTTCGTCAGAGCGTCCGGGCCATTGCCGATCAGCGTGCAGTTTTTCAGTGGCGCCGTTACGCGGCCATCCTCAATCATGTAGGCCTCTGACGCGGAGAACACGAACTTGCCATTGGTGATATCCACCTGACCGCCGCCAAAATTCACGGCATACACGCCGCGCTTTACTGAGCGAATAATGTCTTCCGGCGAATCGTCACCCGCCAGCATGTAAGTGTTGGTCATGCGCGGCATGGGAATGTGCGCGTAACTTTCGCGACGTCCGTTTCCTGTATCAGGCATGCCCATCAGCCGCGCGGAAAGTTTGTCGCTGAGATAGCCCTTGAGAATGCCTTTCTCAATCAGCACGGTGTTCTGCGTCGGCGACCCTTCATCGTCAACATTGATGGAGCCGCGCCGCGAAGGCAGCGTGCCATTGTCGACGACAGTGCATTTGTCTGATGCTACGCGCTTGCCCAGCATGCCGGAGAAAGCAGAAGTGCCTTTGCGATTGAAATCAGCTTCCAGCCCGTGGCCAATCGCTTCATGCAGCAGGATTCCAGGCCAGCCGGGTCCCAGAACCACTTCCATCTCGCCCGCCGGAGCTTCCACCGCGTCGAGCTGAATGATGGCTTGCCGAGCAGCGTCCTGCGCAAAATGCTCCGGAGTCTTGTCGGTAAGAAAGAAATCAATGCCAACGCGTCCGCCGCCACCGGCCGCGCCTTTTGACGAACTCTCGGCCGACTTGGCAATGCAGCTGACGCTATAGCGAGCCATCGGTTGGACATCGGTAGCAAA
>DATCAX010000603.1:0-6048 GCA_036512375.1 Candidatus Angelobacter sp.
CCGAGTTCAGACACGCCGGTTTGATCGCGAATCAGGCCCGGAATGTGGCCGGCATTAACGTAGCAGACCGTTCCCAGACTCTCGTTGTAGCAACCGGCAAAAGTCGGACAGGAGCAGACACGCCCCGCAGTCTTCAGGATGGAGCGGTTCAACTGGATACAAATTTCAATCATCGCGTCCGCTTCATTGACATCATCTTTGGCTAGCAGCTGCGGCCCGCACGACCGGAAGAGATCCTGGGCCGCGGAGACGATTGGGCGATTCTGGTCAAATCGTCCGGCAACGTCCAACAGCGCGAACAGGACACGCGTTGGGCTTACGCGGATGTAATCATGCAGGTCACCGCCCCTGCGCTGGCCATAAAAAGCAGCCGACAGTTGCGCTTCTTTTAAATCGGGAGCGGGCGACTGCGCTGATTCTCTTTCAGACGGCCTGGGTTTTGCGGATTTAAAGAAGGCACACATCGGAATTGGCGGAAAAGTTAGCACACAAAGCGGCAATACGCCAGACAAAGAGCGATCGGTTGAGCTCCAAAATAAACAAACTTCTGATCAGAATGAGTAGCGTTCGCTCCCGAGCAGGCGTTCCGCAATATTCCGGCGAAGGGCGATTGCATTCACCGGTTGATAGCCCGCCAGTAACCTGAGTCGGGTCATGTTCTGCTCCAGATCATTGCCAGAGCAGGCACTTAGCACGTTTTGCGAGGCTGTCTGCATCCTGGTCATGGCGTCGCGAAGAAACACCTGGCAAATGTCATTGGCATTGACTTTGCCGCTTTTCACCAGATTCCTGCATCGCAATAGCGTGGATTCCATGGCGAAGGTTTCCATAAAGAGGTCGGACAGGCTCATGACCACTTCCTGATGCTTTTCCAGTTCGGCGCCATGCTTTCCGTGCGCAACTCCGAGCGTAAAAAGTGAAATCTTTTTCGCATTGCGTACCAGACGCATCTCCGGATCAGAGTTGTTTTCATCTTTCGGACCCGGATTGCCCAGCTCTTTTTGTGCAGCATCCAGCAAAGGAAGCAAACCGCGCGCTGCCCGCTTCAAGGGCATCCCGGAAATCACCAGGCGATTGATCTCGCTGGTTCCTTCAAAGAGTCGATTGATGCGAGCGTCGCGGTAATAGCGCTCGACCGCATAATCCTGGTGAAAGCCATAGCCGCCATGAATCTGTACACCCTCGTCGGCGACGTAATCCAGCATCTCCGCGGCAAAGACCTTTACCATCGAACACTCGGCAGCGTATTCCTCCGCGGCTTTGAGTTCGACCTTGGCGGAATCTGCATCGCCGTGTGCTGCGCCGCTTAATTGCGTTTGAATCAGCCCTACAACGCGCCATGCCATGGATTCCGTGGCAAAAATCCTGATCGCCATCTCCGCCAGCTTGTGTTGGATAGCGCCGAAATTAGAGATGGCCAGGCCAAACGCTTTGCGTTGCTTGGCATATTTGATGCTGATAGAGAGAATGTTTTTGGCCGCTCCCATCACGGCCGGGCCAAGTTTAAGCCGCCCAATGTTCAGGATGTTGAACGCAATCACGTGGCCGCGGCCAATTTCACCCAGCACGTTTTCCACCGGCACTTTCACGTTGTCAAAATAGATGGCCGTGGTGGAACTGCCCTGAATGCCCATCTTGTGTTCTTCCGCACCGCTGGTCAGGCCGCCGAAGGCGCGTTCCACAATGAACGCCGTGAATTTTTCTCCGCCCACCTTGGCAAACACGATAAACACATCAGCCGCGCCGCCGTTGGTGATCCACATTTTCTGTCCATTCAGGATGTAGTGCTTTCCGTCAGGACTAAGATCGGCGCGGGTGCGCGCAGCCAGCGCGTCAGAACCCGCGAGCGGTTCGGTGAGCGCATACGCCGCCAGCAAATCACCTCGAACAAGTCGAGGAAGATACTTTTCCTTTTGCTGCTCGGTACCGAAAAACAAGATTGGTAGCGAGCCGATCCCGGTATGCGCGGAGTGCCAGCCGGCGTACGATGCGTCGCGGCCCATCACTTCGGCGACGACCATGACCGAAGGCAGATCCATCTCCATGCCGCCGAATTTCTCTGGAACTGATATCCCAAGTAAGCCCAGCTTGGCAGACTTTTTCATTACATCCAGCGCAACGCCGGTTTTTTTCTGACGGATAGCGGGTAGATTCGGTTCGACTTCATTGGCCCAGAACTCTTCCACTGTCCGCTCAATCGCGATATGTTCTTCGCTGAGGTGCTCGCGGGTGAAGATCTCTTCCGCCGGTATGTCTTCCAGCAGAAATCCGGCGCCTTTTTTGAAGGCATGAACGGAAATGGTCCCCATAAAACTCCTTTGTTTAGCTGGCGCGTTCGAAGAGCCCGGCCGCGCCCTGTCCACCGCCAACGCACATGGTGACCACGCCGTAGCGATGCTTGCGTCGCTCCATTTCATTGGCCATCGTACCGACCATGCGCGAGCCGGTCATGCCGAAGGGATGCCCAATTGCGATCGAGCCGCCATTCACGTTCAGTTTTCCCGGATCGATACCCAGATGATGAAAGCAGTAGACCACCTGCACGGCGAATGCCTCATTTAGCTCCCAGATGTCGATGTCTTCTATTTTCAGGCCTGCGCGCTTGAGCAGCTTGGGTATGGCGTAGATCGGGCCGATCCCCATTTCGTCGGCATTACAGCCGGCAACCTGGAAGCCGCGGAAAACCAACTGATAAGAAATGCCCAACTGGTCAGCGCGTTCACGCGACATCAGCAGCGTGGCAGAAGCGCCGTCAGAAAGTTGCGAGGAATTACCGGCTGTTACGGAACCATGGCCGCTGGTGGGATCAAAGTGCGGCTTCAACGCCAGCAGACCTTCAAGCGTGGTGTCCGGACGATTGCATTCATCTTTGTCGGCCAGAACTTCTTCCTTGCCCACAACTTCATTCGTCTTCTTGTCCAGCAGAGATTTGGTTACCTTGACGGGCGCGATCTCTTTATCGAAAAAGCCTTCCTGCTGCGCGCGAGCGGTGCGCTGCTGGCTGAGCAGAGAGTATTCATCCTGGACCTGGCGGCTGACGTTGTAGCGCTTGGCCACCACTTCCGCCGTATCGCCCATCACCATATAAACGCCGGGCATGGTTTCTTGCAAGCGAGGATTTGGGCTACTGTCGCGGAGCGCCATGCTGATGCTCTCAACGCCCCCGCCGATCGCCGCCTCCACGCCTTCATGAATGATCTGGTGCGCTGCAATGGCAATGGCCTGAAGGCCCGAAGAGCAAAACCGATTCACGGTACTGCCTGCCACGCTCGGCGGAAGCCCGGCCAGCATGGCAGCGACCCGCGCCACGTTGTGGCCTTGCGCGCCGTGCGGTTGTCCGCAGCCTAGCACCACATCTTCAATTTCGCTGGGATCAAGGTTGGGAGTCTTGCGCAGAACATCCTGAATGCAGTGTGCAGCCAGATCATCGGGACGCGTTGCGTTGAATGACCCGCGAAATGATTTTGCCAGCGCAGTGCGCGAGCTTGTAACTACGACCGCTTCTCTCATCTATTCCCTCAAAATGCTCCTGAATCCAATATAAACCAGCGTGAGCCTCAACTGCAGTCGCGTGCGATTACATGGTGAGAACGACGCGTCCGGAAATCTTTCCGCTGCGCATCTCTTCTAAAACCGCATTCGCGTCGTCCAGCGGACGAGTAGCCACTTCGCAATGCAACTTGCCTTCAGCAGCCAGCGCCAGAACGTGCTTCAGGTCTTCGCGTGTGCCGACCGCTGAAGCTTTGATGTTGACTTCCCCGGCGGCCATCATGATGGCGGGAAAAGAGATTTCATTTGCGGGCAATCCCACTGCGAGAAGCGTGCCCGTGGGGCGCACGCAGTAAAACGCGGTATCGTAGGCGGCTTTGGAACCAGACGTTACCAGCACAATGTGGGCGCCGCCACGGCGACGCATTTCTTTTACGACATTAGCAGTCGTCGCATTGAAAGTGTTCACTGCGCCCAGCGACTTTGCCAGGGCCAGTTTATCGTCGGCCACATCAATCGCAGAGACTTCAAGGCCCAGATGCACGGCGATCTGGATGGCCAGATGCCCAAGTCCGCCGATGCCGAAGACCGCCAGCCTCTGCCCCCGCTGGGGCTTGGCCTGCATGATGGCGCGATAGACCGTAACGCCGGCACAGAAGAGCGGAGCGGCCTGCACCGATGAGACCGAGTCGGGGACCTTCGTCGCGTGGGTGGCAGGCGCCTTGATAAATTCCGCATAGCCACCATCGACTGTAACTCCGGTGATTTTCTGCTTCACGCAGAGATTCTCATTACCTTCACGGCAGAACTCACACTCGCCGCAGGTCCAGAAAATCCAGGGCACACCCACGCGGTCGCCAACTTTCAGTTCGTGCACGGCTGAGCCAACTTCAACGACTTTGCCCGCAACCTCATGTCCCACAATCAGCGGCAGCTTGGTGATGCCCGCAAACTGTTTCCAGTCGCCATCGGCCACGTGCAGATCAGAATGGCAGACTCCGCACGCTTCTACCTTGATCAGAACCTCAGTTACGTCCGGCCTGGGACGCTCTACTTCCTCAACGGTCATAGGTTTTTTCAGTTCGTGCAAAACTGCAGCTTTCATTGATTGCTCCTCAAGAGTTGCGGCTTTGGCCGGCTTTTCTCAGAACCGCGCGCGCGACCGGACAATGCAGGTTCCGCCTCCGAAAATGTTTCATCTACGACCTTCTTGATCTGCTCACGCAACCAGCGGTTGGGTGGATCATTTTCCGTGCTCTCATGCCAGTACATATGAATCTCAAGCTGTTGCAGGCTCTTCAACGGAAATGGGTACAGCCGGTGGTTGAAACCGGTGTTGAGCATTTGCGCATAGCGTTCCGGGATCGTCAGCAGCATGTCGGTCTCGCTCACTACGCGGCACGCAGCAAAATAGTGCTGGCAGCGTAGAACAATGCTGCGCTTGCGGCCCTTGCGATTCAACTCCGTATCCACCAGGCTAGGCCCAAGACGGCGCGAAGATACCAGAATGTGATCTTGTCTTAGATAGGTATCCAGGTCGAGTTCACGCCCGATTGCGGGATGCCCCTTCCGCGCCATCACAACCACGCGGTCGGAAAAGAGAGGCTTCTGGCGAAGGCTGTCGCCCACGGTGAAAGGAATATCCAGAACAAGATCAAGCGTTCCACTGGCCAGTTCTTGTTCTATTTCGCGACGCTTGACGCGAAGCGTGGTGATAGAAATTTCCGGGGCCGCCCTGGTTAGAACCTTTGCCAGCGGAGGAAGAATTGTCGATTCCATCAATTCCCAGAAGCCGATCTGAAAATTACGTCGCGTATGTGCCGGATCAAAATTGCGGTTCTCATAAAGACTAACTTCCAGAATTTGCAGCGCCTGGCGCACCTCATTAATCATGTTGCGGCTGAACGGCGTGGGTACCATGTTTGGGCCTTCGCGAATGAAAAGCGGGTCTTTCAGCATTTCGCGCAAACGTTTAAGTGCATGGCTCATGGCTGGCTGCGTAAGCTTAAGCTGGCGGCCCGCGCGCGTGAGATTGCCCTCGCGGTAAATGGCCTCCAGGACTACAAACAGGTTGAGATCGACCTGGCTCAGATGCACGGCACAAATTTTACACTATTCGGATGATTCATTTGATGCATTGAGAATAATCGATTAGCCTAATAGAAGCCCTGAAGAATCTTGAAGGATCGCTATGAATTTTGATTACACCGATAAAGTCAAAACGTTGCAGGAGCGTTTGCGCGCTTTCATGGATGAGCACGTTTATCCCAATGAAAAGCGCTACTACCAGGAAATTGAGAATGACCGCTGGACGCCGACCAGGGTGATTGAGGAACTTAAGCCCAAGGCGCGCGCCGCGGGCCTGTGGAATCTATTTCTGCCAGACGATGAGAACGGCGCAGGGCTCACGAATCTGGAATACGCACCGCTTTGCGAGGTGATGGGCCGCAGCGTTCTTGCACCTGAAGTCTTTAATTGCTCAGCGCCGGATACCGGCAACATGGAAGTATTGGCGCGCTACGGGACAGCTGAGCAGAAAGACCGCTGGCTGAAGCCGCT
>DATCAX010000604.1:0-5947 GCA_036512375.1 Candidatus Angelobacter sp.
TTTCCGCAAGACGGAAATTATTCTTTAGCCCGTGCAAACAAGTAAATCAAGAGTTAGGATTCTTACGCAGTTTTTCCCAATCAATCACGAAATTCCAAAATGACCTACTGTATACAGGTTCCCTCCCAGACCTGACAGGCAGGTTCATCAACAGAACGGTCCTTAAAAAAAGGAGACCATGATGCTTGCACGTCTTAAAAGACATCGGGTTGTAAGTCTTAAAGTGTTCCTTCTCTTAGTAGTATTTTTTGTTGCACTGGTTGGCGCATTCACCGCGATGTCTGCGCAAAACCCTGTGTTCCGACCCGGAATCGACATTGTTCAACCTAAGTTGCTCAACGGATGTCCAGTCGCTACAGATCCTGGCTGCTTTTATAAACTCAAAGACGTTCTCAGCTCCGGCGGAGATTTCTGGACCACGCCATTTCTTCCCTTCGATCCAAAGACCGGGCAGGGCGATGGTTATGGAGAAGGAGCGGATGGTCCACGCGCGGCGCAACGGCATTTTTTCAATAACATGAATCCTGACTATCCTTACCTGCGCCTGAATGGATTGGACTCGCAAAGCTGCTTTGAATGCCATAACTCGATTGGCAGCGCCAGCATAGATGCACGGGGAGCACTGATGAGGAAGGCTCCTGGCACGGCTGGTTCCGCGGGAAGCAACAGCAATGCGTTTATCAATCCTCTTTATCCAAAACCGCAAACACTTTTCATTCGCAATCCTCCGGCGGTGTTTGGCAGCGGATATACGCAGGCCGTCGCGGAAGAAATGAGTATTGATCTTTTTGTCATGAGAGATCAGGCGCGGGCTGCGGCAAAAAAGCAACCTGGAAAGCCCTACCCACAGGCACTGAGCGCGAAGGGTGTGAATTTTGGGACCTTCACCACAACTTTTATCCCGAACTCCAAAGCGAAAGTGGTGATCAACACTCCTAGCTGCAAGCCGGGAAACGATGCCAACTGCGCCTGCAAAGCCGGAATCGACAGTCCATTGAGCATCGGCGGCCAGGATGGTTTTACTGACGATCTCACCAAGATCGAAGGTGTTTCCTGCGATTTGGTGGTGCGCCCGTTTCAGTGGAAAGGTGTTGCTTCCAGTCTGAGGCACTTTGTACGGGACGCGTTAGATTTCCATTTCAGCATGCAGGCTTTTGAAAAGGTGGCTTACTGCGATTGTGATCGCGACGGCAAGGGCAATCAAAAAACCGGCCCTGAAGTCACTATTGGCCAGGTAACTGCGATGACGTCATTTGTCAGCATGACAAGGCCTCCAGTGCAACTGCCGCCTTCAGAGAGCGCAAAACTCGGAGAGCAGATATTTTTCGGCAAGCAGCCCGGCCTTTACAAGAACATGTGCGCCAACTGCCACATGGGACCGATGAAGCTATATACGCAATACGTATTGATTGAAGCGCCAACGAATCCGAGTGACGAAAAAGCGCCCACGATCAATCCGGATGTTCCTTCAACCTGGCCAATTTCGGCGGCATCATGCCCGAACGGCGTGCCGGCCAATCCAACCGTCTGTCCGTCTGAGTCCTCATATTCGGCCTCAAAGATTGGAAGCGTGATCTCGACGAAGAATCATGGATCACTGATTACGCCAACCGCATCATCGCAGCAGCTCCCGATTGTGAGGCGGTACAAAGCAAATCTACAGAACCTGCATGAAGAGAACCTGCTGCAAAATTCCACCCAGTCGCCTGAAGGTGAAGGCACGCTTTTAAAGAAGCTGAGAGTCCCGTTTCCTGCGAATAAGACTGTGTCGCCCGCTGCTGAGGTCAACGCTGGAATAGCTGGTCAGGATTATGTGATTCCGCTCAACCCGCCGGAATCTGCGATTACAGATTTTCAGTTGCCGCGCCTGCCGGTGAATCCAGACAAAACCGTGGATGTTCCTTTATTCAGTGACTTGAAAAGGCACAACATGGGCAAGTTCCTTTCTGATCCATTGCCGCCATTGCCTGCTCAGGGAACAGATGTAGCAAACATCATCAATCTTCCGCAGGAATTCCTCACACGTCCCTTGTGGGGTGTTGCTGACACAGGCCCGTGGCTGCATGACGGCCGTGCAACATCTCTGCGCCAGGCAATTCTTTTCCATGGCGACTCAGCCACCGGAAGTGGAAGCGAAGCGGCGCCAGTGATCGATGCCTTTGAAAAACTCTCCTCTCAACAACAGCAGGCGGTGGTCGATTTCCTTTTAACGTTGCAATTGCCAACGCCTGGAAATCACTAAAGCCAACATCATTGCGCAGGGACCGTGTAACTCACGGTCCCAACCCAGTGCTGGAAAACTGCCCCAAAACCAGTTCTTTTGTGAAGCACATAACTCCCCGCAGTCATAAAGATTTACCAGCAACATGAGGGTTGGATGGAAAACAGCAAAGCACACTATGACGTAATTGTGATTGGTGGCGGGCCCATAGGACTCTCCACCGCTTATCATTTGAGCAAACGCAATACCAGAACGCTGGTCTTAGAGCAATTTACCTTCTTCAACCAACTGGGCAGCTCCGCCGGCGTTTCGCGCCAGTTCCGCATTCCTTATCCGGAAGAGTACATGGTGAAGCTGGTGAAGCAATCCATTCCGTTTTGGGATGAGTTGCAGTCGCTTACGCCTACTACGCTGAGGGACAAAGTTGGCACGCTCTGGTTTGGCGATCCCGCAGTGCATTCAACCGAAGGAAATATTGGGCAAGCTGAAAAAGCACTGAAGGCGGAGAACGTACCTTATACAACCTTGACTGCTGCTGAAATAGAACGCAAATTTCATTTTCGCGATCTGCCTTCCACCTATACCGGCTTGTTTCAGCCTGAAGGAGCAAGCATTGACCTGAAAGCCACAATACAGACTCTGTATAACTGGAATCTCTCTTCACCCGGGGTCGAGATGAAAGACCAAGCTCCTGTAACTCGCATTGTGCAACGGCAGAATAAATTTGAAGTCACAACCCCGCTAGGCACTTTCATCTCAGAAAAGCTGGTCCTGGCGCCAGGGCCTTATGCAAACAGCATCTTCCATCTGCTTGATTTTCATATCGCAGCCACATACTGGAACATGGCTTCTGCGTTCTATAAAAAGACGCGGCCTGACGTTCAATATCCCACGTGGTTCGTCTTTCAGAATCCTGTGGGAGAAAACGGCAATCAGTTTTATGGCTTCCCTGAAGTGGATTGGAACTATCCCGGATATGTGCGCGTGGCATCAGACTTTGTGATGAAGCCACTGGATTCTCCGGAGCAGCGCACTTTGGTTCCCAATCCTAAAGAACTGGCTTTCACTGCAGAGTGGGTCAAGGGGCATATGACCGGGCTGGAGCCGGTTCCGGAGTTCACATCCACTTGCCTGGTGGCTCTCAGCAAAATTCCCAACAAAGAGCTCTTGATTGAGTTTGCTCCCGCGTCTGTGCCCCATCACAAAAATATCGTGATCTATGCCACCGGTTGGGCCGGCAAGTTTGTGCCGATTCTGGGCAAAATCCTGTCAGATCTGGCGCTCGACGGACGCACCCCATTCGACATTTCTCATTTTGCAACCGGCCATCTTTATTTCAAGTCGCTTAAATAAGTCTGACCAAACCCAAACGCATTTATCAGCAAAGGACATTCGCAATGGAAAAGAAAACATATTCAATCTTCGGCGCTGGCGCAGCAGGACTTTACACAGCATGGCGGCTGTTAAATGGCAAAGCCAAAAGTGAAAGAGGCAAAGCCATGCAGCTTGGCAAGGGCGATACGCTTGAATTGTTTGACTGGGGCAAGTATGACTTCTCCAAGAAACATCCGGGAACACGCGCAGCCGGAGCGCGCGTCTGCACCTGGCACTATCAGAATGACAAAACTAAATCCTATGTAGAGCTTGGCGGCATGCGCTATTCAAAATGGGATTCCAAGGCCAAGGACGCCAACAATGGTCTGGCTCCAGGCCATCGCGTGGTGACAACGGTCATTTCACAGCTTGATCTGGACAAATATTCGGTGCCCTTCTACGAATCCACCAATCCTTTATTTTATTTGCGGACAAAGAACCTATATTTAGACAGCGTCTCGTCGACCAACCCCGCGCCTTACAATGTTGACCACTTTGGCGCAGCGGCTTCCCCCGACCAGGGCTTTTCAATTGTTGAAGGTCTGGCCGTAACCAGCACCACCGGCCCGCAAACTCGCGCTGAATGGGATCAGTTTTATCAGAACGGGCGCATCACTGTGGAGCTTCCGGAAACTTCCATCTTTCAGAAGGGCGAATTTCTCAAAGATATTGGCTACTGGAATCTGATGTACGACCAGTTGGGCTCAGAGGGCTTCAGTTATTCATCGGACGGAAATGGATACTCATCGAACGTAATTAACTGGAACGCCGCTGTGGCCTTTGAAGCCAACAATGAATTCACTCCGGGCAATCAGTACAGCACCATCACTATTGGCTATTCCGGCATGTTCAACGCGCTATTCGATGCTATTGAAAAACTTGCTGGCGAAAAAGGCGTGAATTTCAAATACGTTCCTGATACCCGCCTGTGCTCGATCGTAAAAAAAGACAATGTGATCCATTACACCTACGCGACCCGCGAAAAACCGTGGGCCAAAGCAGGCGCAAGCACCACAAATGCCGCATGGCTGGCCATGCCGCGTTATTCGATTGAGCTTGTGGCACAGGCAAATCGATTTGAGGCAACGGACGGGCTGGATGTGTTGAATGACCGGAAAGTCACTTTATATCTTGAGTCAACTATCCTGCAGCCTTCTTACAAGGTAGGAATGTTTTTTGACACTCCGTGGTGGCTTACTGCAGCATATCCCGCGCAACTCATCAGCTATGTAGTGACCGACGCTGTAATTCTGAAATTGAAGAAAGAAGGCTTTCCCGATAGATATCTCAAATCCCTGCACACAATCATCGGGAATCCCTCCCCTTCAGGCAATGCTTTCATTCAGGTTGTGCAGGAACTCACTCAGGAGCGGCTTACGGTAATACAGGAAGATCAGTTGCTGGCTGCGGCGTTGCGTTACACCATTGGCCCAAGTGTGACCGACACGCCGATACGCCAGGCCGTCTATTTCGGAAATAATGCGCAGGACCAGAGTGGAGAGGCGATCTATGGAATGCTCGCCAGCTATGACGACGAGATGTTCACGAGCTTCTGGCAAGAGTTAGAGCTAGGCCCCGGAGAACAGCGGTATATCCCGATCTCTGAAGACACGCAGCCGCTGCAAGGTCCGCGAAAAGTGCCGCCAAAGATGGTGAAAATGCTGCGCAAGCAGCTCGCGGAACTTCACTTCGGCCCAAATTCAGATTACAGCTACGTGCCTGAGCCCAAAGAAGCGGCTTACATGGATTGGTCATTACCGCCTTTCAATGCGGGCTATCACGCGTGGGCAGCACACTATGACATTGCCGATGTGCAGCAGAAAATCAGAAAGCCCTCGCAGTTGATTAAAGGAGCAGATGCGGACATTTTCATTGTGGGCGAAGCCTATTCCAATGACCAGGCCTGGGTCGAAGGAGCTTACTGCACCGCAGAATCCGTGTTGAACGATTTCTTCGATATTGAGCCGATCATCGACAATACGAATTACCCGTTCATTTGTAAAAGTAAATAGTTTTCATTATTGCCTTCTCACAACGCACGTCGGCTAGCGAAAACCACTGGGTGTCCCTATCAAAAACTCCCGTATGGTCAAAAAACTCGTCGGCACAACAATTAGATTGCGATCTGATTGAACTGATTGGAGTTATTCTTCATTACCACGAGCGACAGTTAAAAGCTTTACTAATCAATGATAGGAATTAAGCTGTCCCTCGCCAAAATCCCGATCTGGTTTGGGTTCAGCAACTTCCGAAAAGACACTGCAAAACCATGCGCGCGGCCAAATCACGACCGGATGGAGATTTTGGTAGGCACAACACCCTGCTGGCGGGACAAACTCCTGTACCGTAGCT
>DATCAX010000605.1:0-2617 GCA_036512375.1 Candidatus Angelobacter sp.
CCCCTGGCTCGTCAACGGCGCCTGCGGGAAGCGCCACTGCGCCAGACGCTGGAGCGCCAGGTGCAGCTGTGCCCAATGCAACTGCGCGACCTAGTGACGTCGATTCAGTCGAGCATATTATCGCTGCGGTTTATGACGTGATCTCCGGCCCAGCCGGCCCGCGCGATTGGGACCGCTTTCGCAGCCTCTATCATCCAGGCGCGCGTATGATTCCCAGCCGTCGCGATGATAAAGGAACTGTAACGGCCCGGGTTTCCTCGCCTGACGAATATGCCACCCGCAGCCAGGGCTTCTTCAGCAAAGAGGGCTTTTTTGAAAATCCGGTGTCCAACCGCGTGGAAACGTGGGACCACATCGCGCATGTGTGGAGCACCTATGAGTCACGCCACGCCAAAGGAGAAAAACCGTTCGCCCGCGGCATTAACAGCTTTCAGCTTTTCAATGACGGCAGCAGGTGGTGGATCCTCACCGTCTATTGGGAAGGTGAAGACCCAACGCACCCACTACCGGAGAAATACCTGAAGTAGCAGCTTTCTTTTTTGGAGACCGCGCCTACTTCTTTCCTACCACTAACAGAGTGAATGTCCCGGGCTTCATTGTGCGACGCGGACGCTCGCCTTCTTTTGCCGGAGGCGCCATTTCGATCTCAGCGGTAACCAGGTACACATCGTGATTGGTGGTATCGAGCGCCATGGTGCGAGCAAACTTCGCCGTCTCCGCGTTCTCCAACACGGTGAATTTGACGGGCGAATCTTCATGCACTAGGGTCAGAGTCCCGTCACTGTTGGAACTGAATGCCAGTTGCTTATCGGAATCAAAAGCGTTCGCGTCCACGCCTTCGCCGATGGCCGGCGTGGCAATCACCTTGCCGCTATCTGCATCCATTATCGCCATCATCTTGTTATGACAACCGGCAAACAGCCTGCGGCTCTTCTGGTCCATGGCTAAACCGCTCGGTTCCTCGCAGGGGGCCAGTGGCCAGCTCTTTATCACGACAGCTTTCTTAGCGTCGATGCTGGTGATTTCGCTCTTGTCTTCAATATTCACAAAAACGCCGCCCTTGCCGTCAGCAACGCCAAACTCTGGTTTGCCATCCAGCGGGATATTGCCGACTATGGTGCCTTTTTCCGCGTCAATCACTGTGGCGTTCTTGCTGCGGCCGTTAAACGTAAAAACCCGCTTCGAAGATGGATCATAGAGAATGGCATCAGGATTTTCGCCTTCGATCTTGATCTTTGCGGTCTGCTTCAGTGTTTTCAAGTCAAAGACCGTTACGCTGTTGTCGCGCCCATTGCTGGTAAAGCCCTTGCCTAAATCCTGCGCAAGAGCAATCCCATGGACTCCGGCTGTATCCGGAATATCGCCGACGACTGCTCCCTTATAAGGGTCCACCACCATCACATGGGTGCCGCGGGAAATAAAGAGCCGCTTCCCTGCCGCATCAAAAGTCAGATAGTCCCAGCCGCC
The DNA here is from genome assembly GCA_036512375.1 of Candidatus Angelobacter sp. GTDB lineage: Bacteria > Acidobacteriota > Terriglobia > Terriglobales > Acidobacteriaceae > Angelobacter. Next base: position 1,468 of record DATCAX010000605.1, read on the forward strand.
ATCGCCGCCGAGGACATATTTCTGCTTCACCTGATACTGCGCTTGCGCAAAAGCCTTTACCGATCCTGCGCACATGCACGCCGCAACGAACAAAATCACCAGTTGTTTCCGCATCCTTTTCACCTCATTTGTCGTAGACCATTCTAATAGGACAATCGAGAAACTGTCTCCCGAGTCAATTTCAATAAATGAGTTTCATATTGGGTGCCGCGCTAGCCGCCAGCGCCACAACGCCACTACTGACCACACCGCTTCAACTGCTCCAAAGGGCCACGCGCCTTGCAGAAACCCATAAACTGAGCCCAGCGCGCAGGCCAGTGCGAAGGCAAAGATGAACCATGGGCTGCGTTTTTCCAGCGCATAAAAGATCAGCATCGCCGTAACTGCGAATAATCCGAAAGCGGTGAGAGCAGACAATGGCGTCCTCTTTAGCGAAACGGAGATTGTAAAACAAAGGCGATTTGAGGACTGGCTATTCAGACCGAACGCCATTCCCGACTTCTGGTTGTCAGAGAATATTTGCGCGAAAAAACAGAGCACCGCGATTTTTTTTGCAAACTTTCCCCCGAGCGCCGTTCTACTAACATAAGCGCTCCCGTTCCTCCATAGGGAGAGCCCCAACGCTGGAAACGCGACGGTCCTTCCCCACGGGATGGTAGCGTGCTGCGTACGCGCAGTGAGTTACCATCCTGGGACCGCGTGCCGGTCTCAGGTTTTAGAACGATAGATCTCTCGCTCAGAAGATTACGTCAGGAAATTGTGCGGGACAGAGTTTACGCGATTCAGCGTGCGGTGCACGTCTGCGCGGGCCCAGTCATCAGGCTCTGGTCAGGGAAGCTGAAAGCACTTTCGAATGCATCGGATGCGACACCACGCCGAAACCATTGCATCAACACCTGGTTCTGCGGATGGTAGGTAAATCCATCAATCGACACTGGGTATCCGGCATTCGGCATGAGGGCCAGAGGATCGCCTGTTTCAAGATTGCTCTGGCATCCACTGCTGTTCGGCACCTGCCACGCTGGCACTGCATTGCTGCCAAAGGGATTATTCATCCATTCGGAAATTTCATGGCTCATCGGCGTAACATCCGCCAGGCCGGAACCGAGAATGCCCTGCTCCACCCAGCTGGCCCAGATAAAGGTCTGGA
>DATCAX010000606.1:0-8515 GCA_036512375.1 Candidatus Angelobacter sp.
CGGCCTATGGTACGGACAGGCAGACATGAACACGGGCAAGCGCATTTCTACGCAATATGGCGGGCTGGATGCCTTCTTCCCCGCGGTGCTGGCACGGTCCGGCGACCTGGAACGCGCACGCAAGTTACAGGAATCGTCCTACAAGATGTGGACCACTTTTGGAATTGAGCCGGAAACCATGGATTACACCACCATGAAGGCCATTGCTCCGGGATACCAGCTTCGGCCGGAGATTATTGAGTCCGCCTACTATCTTGAGTTTTTCACCAAAGATCAGCGTTACCAGGAGATGGGCTCGACTTTTATTCTGAGCCTGGTTCGCTATTGTAAGACTGATGCAGGATTCGCCGCGCTCAGCGATGTAGAAACAAAATCCAAAAGAGACAGTATGGAGAGCTATTTCCTGGCGGAAACGCTCAAGTATCTTTATTTGCTGTTTGCACCGCGGGAAACGCTGGATCTGAACAAAGTGGTATTCAATACCGAAGCGCATCCTCTCCGGAAAACCTGGTAATTCAGATCTAGGGATTTTTGTTTTGAAGGTGTTAGAGGCGGCAGGCCCAGGTAATGGCTTTCGGAACGGGACCATAAAGGATTGCGGAAAAAAGAGATAAAAGGACATCCGGGCGAAAGAAAAGGCTTGGAGGCACCTTCCCCGGAAAACGCCACTGCCGATGTCCTTTTATCTCAGTCATCATTACTTCTCCTCGTGCAAAGCTCATTTTGCTTCCAGCGTCAGCGCTACTTCTCACCTTTACCGACCCAATCACGGTGCGCTTCGCTTTGATCAGCTTCCGTCTGTCTATTCATATTGCAATGTCATGACCAAACGGGAGCAACCTGTAAGTTGATGATTCTAAAGGGAACAACAGATTAGAGGATAAGCTCCTGTGACAAGTTGGCACAGGCCGTTGAGCCACATGCCCACCAGTTTTGTCACAGGGCCTGGATTGAAGACATCGAATAGCCGTGTTGAATGGTCAGCAGCACTTCAGTACATTCAGACCTGAGCCCTGTTTCGGCGCCGCCGCAAGCGCCGGTTTGCTGGCCCGGACAAAGGCGCTCATGAACTTGTTTTCGACCAGCGGAGCGATTGCATCCACGTCCATGCCCTGGCCGGTAAGGAACGTCCGCGCATCTTCTATCTGGTAGATACGCGTGGGTTCGATGCTCACGCCTGCAAAGCCCGCAGCTTCCAATTTGCTGACATAATCGTCATCCCGCAACGCTCCGGCAATGCAGCCCACCCACAATAGAAGGCTCTTCTGAATCTCCTCCGGCACCTCGCCGCGCACCACAACGTCGGAAACGGCAAGGCGTCCCCCCGGTTTCAGGACGCGAAAGGCCTCGCGCAGCACGCGATCTTTATCGGCAGAAAGATTGATAACGCAGTTGGAGATGATTACATCCACAGAATCCGCTGGCAACGGAATGTTTTCGATCTCGCCGCGCAGAAATTCCACGTTGGTGATACCTGATTTTTTCTGGTTCTCACGCGCCAGCGCCAGCATGTCATCTGTCATATCCAGGCCGTAGGCCTTGCCAGTGGGCCCAACGCGACGCGCGGAAAGCAGCACATCAATTCCACCGCCGGAGCCCAGGTCTAGCACGGTCTCACCGGGCTTAAGTTCGGCCAGAGCCGTAGGATTGCCGCAGCCAAGCGATGCTTTCACAGCGTCTTCCGGCAAAATGCTGGTCTGGGAAGCCTCATAGAGATCGCGCGTGATGGGATCGATGTCTGTGCCGCACGGGGCGGACGCGCCGCAGCAGGAACTTCCCTCGCCCGTCGTTACCCGCCGGGCCGCCGCGCCGTACCGCTCTTTTACTACTTCCTTGATGTCTTGTGCGCTCATTTTTGCTTCTCCTCAATGTTTATAAAGACAAATTATTTGCAGCACGTAATACGCTGGGGCTCGACTGCCTTGTTGCGCGTGCAGCACTCGGCATACAAAAAGCCCAGCAACTCCGCCAGAGCCTTGATGTTTGCCGAATACCGCAGGAATGTTCCTTCCCGCTGTACTTCTACCAGGTCTTCATTCTTCAGCTTGTCCAAATGGTGTGAGAGAGTGGAGTTCGCGATTGCCAGTTCTTCGCCGATTTCATTCACCACCATCCCTCCGGGATGCGCCGCCAGAAGCAGCCTGACGATACGCAAGCGCGGCTCGGCGCCCATGGCGGAAAACATGTCCGCATAGCGCGATACTTTCTGCTCATTGGCGGGTGCAACCTTAATTTCCATATTTCCATGATTATCGAAATATAACGCGCTGTCAAGTGGAGAGTGCATTGAAAGCGATCGGGATTCGAATCATGATCAGCTACCATGAAGGTGAACTCTCACAACAACGGAGGCCACAATGCACGCGTTGGCGCTGGTGATGTTCCATTCACCGCAGATTGTCTTTCCTGAAGGGTCCACGCCTCACATCCAGCTCTTGCTGCGCTGGATCCATTTTGCCGCAGGCATCACCTGGGTCGGGCTGCTGTATTTCTTTGTTCTGATCAACGCGAAGTTTCTTCCTGCACTGGACCCGGCCACCCGCATGAAAGTTGTACCGCTGCTCATGCCGCGCGCCTTGTGGTGGTTCCGCTGGAGTTCGGTTGTCACAGTATTTGCCGGCATCTGGTACTGGATGATGATCGTTGGCGCCGATGCCCGCAATGCGCAGGCCAGCGGCGGAGGCGCTATCGGGACCTTCTTCGGTATCTGGACCATCGCATTTGTCATTGAAATGGGTCTTCTCATGTCGCCAGCTGAAATTTTGAAGAAAGGCCCCGTATTTGGCACGGTGATCGGAATCGTGGTTGTGGCTGCTGCATGGCTTTATCTGGCGCTCAACGCGCACGGCTGGGAGAGCAACCGTCTGTTGGCGATTGGCATTGGCGGCGGGCTGGGCTGGTTCATGATGTTGAACGTCTGGGGAATTGTGTGGCGCATGCAGAAAAAAATCATTCGCTGGACCGAAGCCAGCGCCGCTAACGGCACTCCAATGCCGCCGGAGGCAGCGAAACTGGCCCGACTGGCAAAACTAGCAGCGCAGACAAATTTCATTTTGTCCTTCCCTATGCTGCTGATGATGGCCGTGGCCAGCCACTATCCTGTATTCAGGTCGTAAGAGGAATTAAGGGGCCGGTGGAATGGCTGCGTCGGACGACGTTGCAGCGGCAAGTTCAGCGTCGGCCTTGCTCTCGGCGAAGCGGCGCTGGAAATAGCCTTCAACTGCACCGGCGTCGTCGATCAATTCCAGCGGGAAGGCAACACTGATGCGGTAGACAAATCCGCACGCGTTCTCGACTCCATGCAAAACAATCGTGTCGCCCTTGATTTCGAAACCGTCGAAGTCATAGCCGGCGGCAGCCACCTCGGGCGTCCAATGCTCGGTGAAGAGATTGTCATTCCGCCCCATGAACGCCACGCTGCGGTAGCGTTGAAAAATCCCGGTGAGCCGCATGCGTAACTCAGCATTTGTTGCTTCCTGCAGAGCGAGCAGCTCGGACGTGGTGGAGGGAAGATTCATAGGTCTTTCAACATCGAAGCACTCATGATAGCCCAGGCTGGGACAGGCCGAACTAAATTTTGCGTGTCTCGTTCCTTTTATTGATCCTTTTCCGGCGGCTTCATTTTCCAAAGCATCTGGCGCAGCATGCCCAGCCAGACCTCGGCATCAGCGGAGGAGAGTTCCAGGCGGTGGACCATGCGCCGGATCTTTTCTTCTTTGGCCGCAACCGAACGCTTTTCCAGATACCCGCTCGCGCGTAACGCATCGATCAGCATTGCGGTAATACGTTCGAGTTCGCCCGCGGTCGCTTGCTTGAACTTCTCTGCCTGTGGTATTGCTTTGGTCTTACGGCGGTTGGGGGTGCTGGCGGCGCCCCGCGCCAGCTCGTAGAGACACACCGCAACCGCCTGTCCCAGATTCATGGAGATATGTTGCTCACGCGTGGGAATACGCATGAGCCAATGGCAGTGGCTGAGATCGTCATTCGCCAGGCCGCGTTTTTCAGATCCGAACAACAGGGCCACGCGGCCTCCTGAACGAAGTCTCTTGCGGATCAGCGGCGCTCCCTTCTCCAACACCCGCAATGGATGTTGCAGTTCACGGTTCCCCGCCGCCGTGGTTCCGATCACTAGCGAGCAGTCAGCCACGGCTTCCGCTACGCTCGAGTATTTTTCCGCTTTCGCGAGCAGTGGAGCCGCACCCACAGCGGAGCGGGCTTCTCGAAACGACGCTTCATACGGGTTGACAACGCGCAGGCGCAGGAAGCCAAGATTGCTCATGGCCCGGGCGGCTGCGCCAATGTTGAGCGGGTTGCGCGTGGACACCAGCACCACAAATAGGCGGTCGAATTCAGAAGGAGTTGGCAAGAAGGTTAATTTTATCCTCCTCCGGTGGCTGACATTCCAAATCAATCTGTAACAAGACATGTCATTTTGTCCCATGACCAAGCTTTCCAGACACCGTCTAAAAAATACTGAGTTTGCCTCTTGACAACTCCTGCTAATGTATTAGCATGTGCTAGTGCACTAGCACATTTCGAAGCGGCATTTCTACCAAGGAGAGCCATGAGCAACGAAAAGCATCTTCAACTTGGGCGGCGCGAACGCCAGATCATGGATGTGATCTACCGCCGCGGACGGGCATCCGTGACCGAGGTCCTGGGCGATCTGACCGATCCGCCCAGCTATTCCGCCGTGCGCGGCATGCTGGGACTGCTGGAAGATAAAGGATACCTGCGGCATGAGCAGGAAGGCCTGAAGTATGTTTACCTGGCCGCCGACGATACGCGCCAGGTCCGCGCCAGCGCCCTCAAGCACATGGTGAAGACATTTTTCGGCGGTTCCCCGGAGCAGGCCGTAGCTGCGCTACTGGAAATGTCCGATAGCACGCTCTCCAGCAAAGACAAGCAATACCTTTCCCAATTGATCAAGAAGGCGCAGCAGGAGGGACGATAACATGCATACCTCTATTCCATCATTCGCAATCATCCTGGATACAGTGGTGAAATCCACGTTATTGCTGGCGCTGGCCTGGGGCGCGACGCTGATATTGAAGAAACGCTCCGCCGCTACACAGCACATGGTGCGCACATTCACTTTGGCCGCACTACTGCTCCTTCCCTTTTCTGTGGTGCTGCTGCCCACGTGGCACGTTAAGGGCATACCTCAATATCCCACCGGCAGTGCGTCGATACAGAAAGCCGGGCAGCATGCCGCGATCGCAACCTCCCCGTCAAACGCACGCAAAGCGCCGATGGCTCCTGCGAATCGAACCGCAGGTTCTTTCGCGACCGCACCGGTGAATCCGCGGGTCAAGGCCGTAGCCCGCTTTGCAGAGGATCGGAAGGATCACCGTGCGACCTCGACTACACGCAGCGCGCCTGCACCCATTAGCCTGCCAGCGTCCGCTGAGGCTGGACCTGTCGAACGACCTGCCTCGACATCATCACTCACGAACTCGATCCCTGCTTACCTCCCCAAGTTTCTGCTAGGCCTTTGGATGGTGGGGGCCCTGTTCTTTCTGGCACGGTGGCGCTTGAATGCCGTGCGCTTGGCAGCGCTTGTCCGTCGCGCTGGTGTCCTCACCGACTCAGGCTGGAATGCCCAGGTGCGTGCGCTCTGTGCCGAACTGGGAATCCATCGCCACGTTGCAATACTTGTCAGCGACGAAATTGAAGTTCCTATCACCACAGGCATCATGTTCCCACGCATCGTTCTCTCGCTTGATTACCCAGAGTGGTCGCCAACACGACGCTCCGCCATTCTCAATCACGAACTGGCGCACATCAAGCGGCTGGACGCGTTCACACAAGCGCTGGCTAATGTGGCAGCCTCACTGTACTGGTTTCATCCTTTGGTGTGGCTCATGGTTCGGGCAATGCGCGCGGAACGCGAACGCGCCTGTGACGACCACGTGCTGGCAGCGGGGACCAAGGCCTCAGACTACGCGCATGAACTGCTGGATATCGTTTCCGGATTGCGCGAACCTGAACTGGCAGCGGCGCTGGCCATGGCGCGCAAGTCACAGTTAGAGGGCCGTGTATTGGCGGTACTCAATCCAGAATTGCCTCGTGGATCAGTTTCCCGCACAGGCGCGCTGGCTTTGGCTTTATTGACGCTATGCGTAGTGCTGCCTCTCTCTGCGACGCGCCCTGCATCGCAAAGCAATACTCCGGCCGGCAAGACCAGCAAAGCCAAGCCGAGCCCGGCATCGACTCCGGCAGCCGCACCGCGGGCCAAAGATTCAGCTACTCCGGCGCCGAGTGATGGATCACCAGCCCCTGAAGCCGCAAGACATGCTTTCAACGATGACTCAGAACCGGCAGAGCCGGCTGTCATAGCTGAAGCTCCTGAAGCCCCCGAGGCACCCGAACCTCCAGAGCCAGCAGAAGCCCCCGAGGCCACGGAGCCGCCTGCGAGGTTCCAAAGCGGCAGTGTGCCGGCGGTTCCGGCTACGCCCGCTGTACCCGCTGTACCAGCGGTGCCCGGTGTTCCGGCAGTGCCAGCCGTCCCAGCGGTGCCCGCCGTTCCCGGTGGCGATATCAGCGTGTGCGGAACGCGTGCCAGGCTCCACAACATGAACGTGGAGTCACACAATGGAGATAAGCGTTGGACAGCCAACTGGTCCGGTGAAAATTGCAGCCTCGACCTCCACGCAGAAGGCGAAGTTAAATTTAACGCCGACGCCACAGAAATCCAGAGCATTTCTTCCGGTGGCCTGTTTGAAGTAAATTTGCGCCAGGACGATACGCTCAAGCAAGTCAAAGTCACTCCGTCGAGCAGCGGACTGCAATATGTTTACAAGATAAATGGCAAACAGCAGCCGTTTGAAGGCGAAGCGAAAGCCTGGTTCTCACAGTTTATCTTGGCGCTGGAACGCAGCACGGGCTTTGCCGCCGATGCGCGCGTCCCAGCGCTTCTGGCCAAGGGCGGCCCCAATGCAGTGCTGGATGAAATCAGCAATCTCCAATCTGACTACGTTCGCGGCATTTACTTCCGCAAACTTCTGGAACAACCCAAGCTGCCGTCTCCAGTGATACAGCGCGTCATCAAGCAGGCCGGCGAGCAGATGCATTCTGATTACGAAATGGCCCGCATTCTCATGATAGTCAGCAAGCAATATGATTTGTCCGACGAAGGTTCGCGCACAGCATTCCTTGCTGCAGCCGGCAAGCTCAACAGCGACTATGAGCATTCACGTGTTTTGATCGAGCTGCTGCGGCGGCCCAATATTTCCAAGGAAAACGTCGGCATGGCGCTGAACTCCGCGGGCAGCATCAAGAGCGACTACGAAAAGTCGCGCATTCTGCTGTCACTGCTCGATCAGAAAGCCTTTGACCAGTCGCACCTGGATTTCTACCTGAAGCTGGTGGCGTCGATCCATTCCGACTATGAAAAGTCGCGCGACCTCCTGGCGCCAATGCAGAGATACACAATGGCCGCCGACCAGATCAACCGCATCATGGACGCAACTTCCGGAATTGGCTCTGACTATGAAAAGTCGCGGCTGCTGCTGGGACTGGCAAAGCAAGGCAAATTCGATGAAGCTCAAATGACGAACTATTTGAAAGTAGTCGACTCCATGAAGTCTGATTACGAGCGTTCACGCAGCCTGCTGGAATTGATGCAGAACAACAATCTGAGCGGGCCATCCCTGACGAAAGCCATCCAGAACATGTCGCGGTCCGGTAGCGACTATGAGAAGTCGCGCGTGCTGACTACTCTGCTCAAGTCCAACAAATTCGATGAGAGCCAGATGAACACCTATCTCGGCGTGACGGATTCCATGTCGAGCGATTTTGAGCGCGCGCGCTGCCTGATAGCGCTGATGGACCACAACAAACTGAGCAACGATTCGGTTGGCAAAGTACTGAACGCCGTTGGCCGGATTACATCGGACTATGAAAAAGCTCGCGTGCTATCCACAGTGGCACGTTCCTATCCGCTGGAAGGCGCTCTGCGCGAAAGCTATATCAAAGCAGCGGACACTATCCAGGCCGAATTCGAACGAAATCGTGCGCTGGCAGCTGTGGTGAAGAGGGCGACACTGTAGTTTTTCCGAAGTCTCGAGCGTAGCGAGAGATCCCTACCTTCGGTTAGCCGCAAAGGCCATTCGTCGATACGCACAGATTCCTTGGCCGTAGTTGCGCGCTCTTGAGATTCCTTGTTGGAAAAGCGTTCCCTCGCTGCGCTCGGGATTACAAAGCCGGCGTAATGGCAATCGCTCGCAGCGGACTACCCGAGCCATTCACGATCTTCAACGGTGCGGCGATGACCACTGACCCTGTTGGCGGCAACTGGTCAAGGTTGCACAAGCCGGCGAGGCCGAATTTGCCGCTGCCGTGCATCACGTAATGGTTGGGAAACGGCGGATCGAAAGAAGCGGATCGACCTGCGTCAGTGCCGACAGTTTCAACGCCAACGCCCAGAACGTCCCGCTCATTGGCCAGAAAATCCGAGCACTCTTTCATGAATCCGGGAGTGTGCGGGCCATCTTCTTGCAGGTTGATATATTCC